>SKRC01000085.1 GCA_007118695.1 Balneolaceae bacterium
AAGGACTGTTACGTTTTAAACCGTTTTGGTTTTCCACCTGCCCCTGGAAAAGAGCCAAATTGTAAATAAACCAACTGCAGTTTCCGAAAAGAATACTCCCCAGAACACCCCCGAGTGCTGCCACCCGAGTGTAATTGCAAGGTAATAGGATAAGGGAATCTGGATAAGCCAGAAAAACACCAGGTTTATTTTGGTAGGAGTAAGTGTATCGCCTGCACCGTTAAAAGCCTGCACCGAAACCATCCACCATCCGTATACAAAGTAGGAGTAGGAGAGGATACGCAGCCATTCACCCCCGATTGCAATCACGTTTTCATCACTGGTAAAAATACGCATCAGCGATTCATTGAACAGGAAGTAGATGAGGGAAACCCCAAGCATAAACATCATATTATACATTCCGATTTTCCAAACGGAGGATTCTGCGCGTTCCGGCTGGCCGGCCCCAAGATTTTGGCCGACAAGAGTGGCAGCGGCATTTGACAATCCCCAGGCAGGCATCAGTGTAAACAGCATAATTCTCAGTGCGATGGTGGCACCCGCTACGGCTTCGCTCCCCACATCCGCAAGAATCCGCATCAGGAAAATCCAGGAGGTCATGGCAACAATCATCTGTCCGACACCCCCCAGGGACGTGCGGATGATCGTGAGTATAATTTTGCCGTTCCAGGAAGCCTGTTTGCGTTTTACCTGAATGTGTTTGCTCCCTTTGAAGAGAACCCATAATTGTAACAACACTCCGGCACCCCTGCCAATAGTAGTGGCAATTGCCGCACCTTCGATTCCCATAGCGGGAATGGGTCCGAAACCGAAAATTAGTATTGGGTCCAATATGATATTCAATCCGTTGGCAAACCACAGAACTTTCATGGCTATAGCCGCATCGCCTGCTCCCCTGAAAATGGCATTAATGATAAAAAGAAGAATAATTACGGCATTGCCGCCCAGCATCCATTGCGTGTACCGGTAACCGTATTCAATGCTCCACTCGTCTGCACCCATCAGGGCAAGCAGGTCTTTGGCAAAGTAAATTCCCGCAAAGCTGAACGGCAATGAGATGAGTACGCCCAGAAAAATTGCCTGAATGGCCGTAACCCCGGCTTCCTTTTTTTTCTTTTCGCCGATGCGCCGTGCAATGATGGCCGTAACCGCCACGGCAACTCCCATCGCGATGGAATAGAGCAGAAACAGGTAGGTTTCGGTAAGGCCAACCGTTGCCACAGCCGAAGATCCCAGTTTGCCGACAAAGTAAATATCAACCACAGCAAAAGTAGATTCCATCACCAGTTCCAGGATCATCGGAACCGCGAGCAGGAATATGGCTTTCCGCAGCCCGATTTTTGTGTAATCGGATTCGGTTCCGCGAATGGCATCTTTAAGTTCAAGCCAGATCGAACGGCGGGGTTCCGGTGGTGTAACAGGATCGATACCTTCTGTTTTCATCGTCAAAAAATAAAGGCCAAATGGGCATAAATGATTTATTTCATCTGATACTCTTTGCGTTTACTTTTTTTCAGGTTGCACAGAGCCCTTAAATCACAGACTACATTAAAAACGGACGAAAGTTATAAAATAAGTTCAACCCGGCAAGGGGTGTATTCAGTCAATTCAGGGGTGCATATGCGACAACGTATTTCCCTGATTCTAAACATTCTCCAAATTAAAATAGTTGATCATACGCACTTCCGCCGTAACTGCTGGAATGGGGATCTTAAGCAGCCACATGTAGTTGCTGAGCTGGGCGCGTTGATGTGTTATCTGCATTTTTACAAAATTATTTGTAAATGTGTTACAAGTATTTGAATATTGATGAGTACGATGAAATCTCGGGCATCTACGATATCAACATTCTTTACACGCCGTCTGAAACAGATCAAATCAATAATCATTACTTGCTGATATTCAACCAAAACTCTTAAAAAGAAAAGATCATGAACCGATTCGTTTTTATTCTCCCAATCCTGGTATTCGTGCTACTGTTTTCCGCCTGCGATCAACGATCTCCTTTTCCGGAAGATTCACTGGTTCTGAGCAACGTGAATGTGCTGACAATGGATGACGAGGGAATTCTCACAGGCCAAACGGTTGTTATTGTCGATGGTTTTATCGAATGGGTCGGTGCGGCCGATGAAGCGGTTCTGCCCGACGGAGCTACCGTTATTGAAGGTGATTATTATGTGATGCCGGGACTGGCAGAGATGCACGGACATATTCCGGGTGCAGGGCAGGGCCGGCAATATGCCGAAGATATGCTGGCACTTTACGTAGCCCAGGGGGTGACGTTCGTGCGAAGTATGGCCGGTAATCCACTCCATCTGGAACTTCGGGAAGCGGTGGAGCGCGGAGTGCTTCTCGGCCCGAGGATCATGTCGGCAAGTCCGTCTTTTAGCGGCGGTTCCGCACCGGATGTCGAAACAGCCCGTGCCAGGGTAAACGAACATTTTGAGGCCGGTCATGACCTGCTCAAAGTAGCGACCGGCATGAGTCTGGAGGTCTTTAATGCTATGGCCGATGAGGCCAACGCGCTCGGAATTGAATTTTCCGGGCATATTCCCTTTTCTGTGGGTCTGCTCCGTGCCCTGGAGGCACCCTACGGCACCATCGACCATCTGGATCGCTACATGGAATTTCTGGCCGGTGATCCGGAAGACCGGGAAGACCCACCGACCATCTGGTTTGGCTATGATCTGGCTCACCAGGTTGATGAAGCCCGGATCCGTGAGGCTGCGCGACTGACAGTCGAAGCAGGTGTGGGTAATACACCGACCAATACACTGCTGGAGAATGTCTTCAATCCGGACTTGTCAACCGAAACAATGCGCCAGTGGCCGGGCATGGACATCCTGCCTTCCGGTATGGTGGAAAACTGGAGTGAACGTGTCGATGAGATTCGCGCCGCGACGGCATACGACCCCGATCAGGCCCGCCGTTTTCTCGAGATTCGCAAGCAGCTGACGCGCACCCTTTATGAGGAAGGCCCGGATCTGTTGCTTCTCGGTGCCGATGCCCCGCAAATTTTCAACCCGCCCGGCTTTTCGGTCCATCGCGAGCTCGAAATCAAGGTCGATGCCGGCCTCACGCCGTTCGAAGCGCTGCGAACCGGCACGGTGAATGTAGGACACTATCTCGGTGAGCAAGACCGCACGGGCAAAGTACTTCCGGGTTTCCACGCCGACCTGCTGCTGCTGAGTGTCAACCCGCTGGAAACACTTCCCTTCGGTCACGCCATAGAGGGAGTAATTCGGCAGGGAGCGTATTTGAGCCGGCAGGAGATTGACGAACTGCTGCAAGAAATTCGCCGGCGATTGAATTGATTGTTTTACGGAATCACAAGTATATGCATATATTTCATTGATGGTTGGGCCTGATATAGTTTCAACGACATCAGCCCGGGAAGGTCCAAGTCCTGACTATGGAATCAATCATTACCGAACCTCTGTAAAGAATAATTTCAATTAACGGTACAAGCCATGTACAAACTGAATCAACTGTTATTGATCTCTTTGACTTTGCTCATTGTTTCCTGTTCACCCAGTACGGAACAGGATCACGAGAAAGAACAAATACGTGAAGCTATTCATTATTACTTTCAGGCTCACGCTACGGGAAATGGGGAATATCTGCGGGAAGCCTTCCATCCGGTTGCCCATCTTTATTTTGTAAGGGATAACGAACTCGCACAATACACTCTTGAAGAGTATATAGCCTTGTTTGACGGCTCTCCGGAGGATGACGAAGATCAGAGAATCAGAAGCATTGATGACATAGAAATTTCCGGAAATGCAGCGATTGCAACGATAACGCTTGATTATCCAAATGCAATTTACACCGACTACATGTCCATGCTGAAAATTGAAGGGCAATGGAAAATCGTGAATAAAACTTTCTATTTAGACCCCCGGTAGGTTAAGCCCGTCTGATGCATTCCAATTCCAGGCACTTGAAACATGCCAAATATGGCTCACCCCAGATCCATCAACTAAAAAAAGTTTCGGATCTGTTCCTGGTGAGAAAGCAGGTTAGCAATACTGTTCAAACCCCGGCTGGCAGGATTGCCGGACGGGCTACCGATAAATTTTGATGGCACTGGACAATATTTCGATATTGCTTTCACCCCGTTCAACGAACATTCCCCGGACCAAAGATTTCTTAC
The DNA here is from genome assembly GCA_007118695.1 of Balneolaceae bacterium. GTDB lineage: Bacteria > Bacteroidota > Rhodothermia > Balneolales > Balneolaceae > SKRC01. Next base: position 4,154 of record SKRC01000085.1, read on the forward strand.
CGGCAGTATTGGTGGGAATGAAGAAGGAATCGTCCTTGAATCGTACCCTTACCTGATGCTCCCCGTCATCCAGCATAAAGTTACATCCGCGTGCCTGACATACTTCCGTCAGGGTCCCCTCAAAGTAATATTCCTTATCCTTTTGTTTATCAGGATAACGCGATTCCTTCATTTTCAAAGGAGTGATGTAGTAATCATCGCCGATCTCACTTCCGTAGATTTCATACTCATCTGTAACTACAACCGGGTCGGAAAGTGCAATAACATTGTCCTGGGCCTGCAATGTTTGTAATGGCATCAAACAAAAGGCAACCAGCAGTGTACATAGTGATTGAATACAAGTTTTCATTATCATAACAGTTGTTTTTAATTCAGAGATTGTTGCAACACGTTTGGCATTACTCCTCCTACGAGATGTGCGAATACAACATAGTAAGCTACAATAAACGGAGAAATTCCCAATGAATCTCCAATCAAGGTGTAAATTTCGGAAAGATTTTCGACAAAATAATATCCTTTGTAGAACAGCAAACCTCCGAGAATAATACGCAATCCCTCACTCCAGTGGTGATGGTGTTCGACCATCAATTCCTGTACGGTGAGTCGTTCCCTGCGTACCATATCTGCCTCCCATGTGTTTCGGATTTGCCAGGAAGAGGTAATTAAAATAATAAATTTCAAACTTAAGTAAATCTTTTTCAACCAGTTGGAAAAAAAATTCCCAGTTGAAATACCGGAATCGAATTACGAGCCAAAGCAGGGAAAAATCATATAAGTGTTTGGTACAATGAATCTTTTATTGGTGAAACCACTTTCGTTACAAATGATTCAACTTATCTGGGTGTTGGCCTGAGTCACAATGTTATCTTTCTTATACAAGATCAGCCATTCCTATACTGGTAGCAAAGTTTATAATTATTTATAACTTAGCATAAAGATCCGAGCAGTATAACAGGAAAACTGCTTGGCTTGGCTTTGCTGCCACCAAGAGTAGCCATCGACGCCGCGGAGCCCAAAGCGCCTTGATTGCCGAACGCTGCCGGAATGCAGCTGAACTGGGTTGTAAGCGAATTGTCACCGACACCGCCGAGGAACTTCCTGATCGACCTGTTCCATCTTACCGTAATCTGATACGGCTCGGCTTTAACGAGGCGTATCGCCGACAGAACTACGTAATCGAATTCTCTGATTAATCGAATGTGTGTTAACAATGGTTTCAGCGCGGACTTGGCCGTTGGTTGCCGGTTCAAAGCTGATCACCGGATGGGCCTTCATTATGGATGCGCAGGGTAATACGCAACTACCGGCTCCACCTGGCAATTACCTGTCGATGTCTGCTGTGGCTGGTACAGGCATAGAAATCTCCCCCGGGATCCCACTTCATGGAATAGACCGAAGCGGCTAAAAAAACTGCGTCCCGGGTATCGTCAGGCGACAGGCTTACCAGGTAGCCGCGACTTGGAGCTGAAAAACCAATCAATCCCCGTTCACTGATCCGGTAGGCAAGGTGCGTTCCATCCGGCGAGAGGGAGTAGTCCATCCTCCATTGATGGTGATCCAGGTCCCAGATGCTGATGGTGTTGCCAAACAGCCCCCGGGGTCGATGACTGGCAAGCTTGCGGCCATCGTTTGCATAAAGCACGACCCGCTTATCGGAGGGGCGTTCTACCCGTATATCGGGCTTCACGGGGTCTAGTGATTCAGCACAGGTTCTCCCGTCAGTCTCCCGTATGACAAACGGTTTTGTTGTCAGGTCAACACTGTAATGATAGCGGGGCCTCTGTCTTGACGGGATGGAAAGCCCCGCAGAGGGGGAACTGCCATTTTGAACCTGTCCGTTTTGTTGTCCAGGTTGAGCTGAGCCGCTCCAATCAACCGTTGTAAAATAGAGTGTGGTATTGTCCGGAATGAAAAAAGGCAGCCCCGTTCATTGCCGGGGGCTGCCTTTTAATATTATGCAAGATTATAACCAAGATTATAATTCAGGGTTTGATTCAAATACCCTGCAGATTGTGGCTGAATTCAAGCCAGATCGAATCGATCCAGGTTCATCACTTTGTTCCAGGCTGCAACGAAGTCTTTCAGGAACTTTTCATCGGAGTCCGCACTTCCGTACACTTCAGCGAAAGCCCGCAGCTCAGAGTTTGAACCAAAGATCAAGTCTGCACGGGTAGCGGTCCACTTGACCTCTCCGGAATCGCGATCGCGACCTTCAAAAACCTTCCGTTCATCGGATATTGCCTTCCAGGTGGTACTCAGGTCAAGCAGGTTCAGGAAGAAGTCGTTGGTCAGGGCTCCCGGATTATCCGTAAAGACTCCGTGATCAGACCCATCGTAGTTGGTATTCAGTACCCGCATGCCGCCAATCAGCACCGTCATTTCAGGTGCCGTCAGGGTCAGCAGCTGGGCTTTGTCTACCAGCATCTCTTCCGGTGTGGCATTGCGGCGGGTATCGAAGTAGTTACGGAAACCGTCCGCTTCCGGCTTCAGCCATTCAAATGATTCCACATCGGTTTGCTCCTCCGTGGCATCGGCACGACCAGGCGTGAACGGCACTGTAATGTCATGGCCGGCTTTCCCGGCCGCCTGCTCAATAGCAGCGCATCCACCCAGAACGATGAGGTCAGCCATTGAAACCTTTTTACCGCCTGACTGGGCGTTGTTGAATGCTTTTTGGATACCTGCGAGCGTCTTCAGCACTTTTGATAACTGCTTCGGATTGTTGACTTTCCAATCCTTTTGCGGGGACAGACGGATCCGTGCGCCGTTTGCACCGCCTCGTTTATCGGATCCGCGAAAAGAGGATGCAGATGCCCAAGCAGTCGTTACAAGTTCAGAAACCGTCAGTCCTGAATCCAGAATTTGGCCTTTCAATGTTGCCATGTCCTTTTTGTCAATCAGTTCATGGTCCACATCCGGAATCGGATCCTGCCAGAGCAGCTCCTCCTCAGGAACTTCCGGCCCGAGGTAAAGCGACTTTGGACCCATATCCCGGTGAACGAGCTTAAACCATGCACGGGCAAAGGTGTCGGCAAACTCATCCGGATTCTCATAGAATCGTCTGGAAATCTTCTCGTATGCAGGATCCACCTTCAGAGCGAGGTCTGTCGTAAGCATCATGGGGGCATTTTTCTTCGACGGATCGTGCGCGTCCGGCACGGTGCCCTGAGCTTCCTCGTCTTTCGGAGCCCACTGCCATTTACCGGCAGGGCTCTTGGTCAATTCCCACTCATATTCGAACAGGTTTTCAAAAAAGCCCATGTCCCATTCAATCGGCTTACTGGTCCAGGCGCCCTCCAGTCCGCTGGTAATGGTGTCAGCTCCTTTGCCAGTGCCGTAGCTGTTTTCCCAGCCGAGGCCCTGCTGCTCGATAGGAGCTGCTTCGGGATCCGGGCCATTATGGTCTTCGGGAGCGGCCCCGTGGACTTTCCCAAAGGTGTGTCCGCCGGCAATCAGTGCAACGGTTTCTTCATCATTCATCGCCATGCGCTTGAACGACTGACGAATGAACTGTGCAGCCTTCTCCGGGTTCGGTTCACCGTTCGGCCCTTCCGGATTCACATAAATCAGCCCCATGTGGTCGGCGGCAAGCCGGCCCTTGAGATTCCCGTCCTCATCGTGGCGCTCGTCGGCCAGCCACTCGTGTTCAGGCCCCCAGTTGATATCTTTCTCGGGTTCCCAGACATCCACACGCCCACCTCCAAAACCGAAGGTCTTGAATCCCATTGATTCCAGGGCGACATTCCCGGCCAGGATCATCAGATCGCCCCACGAAAGTTTCCTACCGTACTTTTGCTTGATCGGCCAGAGCAGCCGGCGTGCCTTGTCGAGGCTCACATTATCGGGCCAGCTGTTAAGCGGGGCATAACGCTGGTTGCCGGTACCTCCTCCTCCGCGGCCATCGGAGACACGGTACGTGCCTGCACTGTGCCAGGCCATCCGGATGAAAAGCGGCCCGTAATGGCCCCAGTCTGCCGGCCACCACTCCTGGGAGTCGGTCATCAGATCGTTGAGATCCTGTTTAACGGCCTTGAAGTCCAGTTTCCTGAATTCTTCGGCGTAGTCGAAATCCTCGCCCATCGGATCGGAGAGGGATGAATGCTGGTGAAGTATATCCACTTTCAGCTTGTTCGGCCACCAGTCTCGATTGCTGGTGCCTCCACCGGCCGTTTCCCGTAACGCTTTTTCACTAAAAGGACACTTGCTTTCATTATTCATATTGTTATTCTCGGTGTTTTTTGATGAAGTCTGATTATGTTTGCTATCCATACTACCACTGGTCTGTCATTTTCGATTTAACTAAATCAAAGTACCAAATGATACAAATGATTTTAATCAATTCTGACAGATATTAATTATGAGCTGTATTCATTTTGGTTATGACGAATAATTATTTGCAACGGATCCGCCAGCCAGCAGAAAATATTCACCGCTCTCCTGCCGGCTGGAAACCCACCACCCCAGCCAAATGAAGAACAGGATATAGATCGAAAATGCGGTAAGAAAAACCGGTGTATGCAACGAATGATTTTTTTATTGAGTTGTGTTCCTGGTGCCGTGTAAACAAAAAGCATTCGCAGTTCACTTACCTTTATAACAGACCAGCCCCACTTCTACCTTGCAATCCACAACCAGATCGGCCACCGAGAGGATCCGCGCCGGAGGATGGGCGCCAAATACCTCTTTAAATACCTTATTGAAGGATTGAAAATATCGTGCGTCCGTTAAGATCACGGTTACGTGCACCACATGTTCGGTTCCGTAACCGGCTTCCTCCATAATATCGAGGCAGTTCCGGATGGCAAGCCGCGATTGATCCATCACACTGCCCTCCACAATTTCACCGTCTTTCATCGGGGTTTGGCCCGATACATAAAGCCAGCCCCCGGCGTCCACCGAACGGGAGAACGGCAGGTGTTGCCCTCCTGGACCCACGCCGCCTTCGGCGCCATAACGTTTTATTGACATGATTTTTTATTTTGATTAGCTGTTGTTTGTGACGTTTCTTCTCAATCCGAATATTACACAAAATGTAATGGTATTTGAATTTGATTTGATTAAACCCAAACATTGTAACAGGAATTATGATTCCGGCCAAATCGAGGCCTCAAAAAACACAAAAAATAAGGGCATGCGATTATATACAATCATATATTGAATTTATAGTAATCGATTGATTACCCGGTAGTATCAATTTTTCATTAATCGTTCATGCAGTATGGATAACTTCTTTGATTTTATTAAGGAACACCCGCCTGTAAAACGAATTCAGGTCAAAGATCTGCTGTTTGCCGAGTATCAGTGCCCGTTGAGTGAAACCCGGTACGACATCTGGTCGCATCATAACTATTTTATCTATGTAACCAGCGGCAAGAAGAAGTGGTTCACCATGAACCAGGAATATCTTGTCCAACAGGGCGATTGCCTGTTTGTGCGAAAAGGTGCTCATTCCGTCTATCAATATTTTGACAGCGAGTTTTGCGCCCTGGTGATGTTTGTGCCGGATGCATTTATCCGGTCGGTTGTACAGGAACACCGGATTAAAACCGGGAATCCGGATGATTATATGGAGCACCACTCCCTATTCTCCATTGAAGCAGACAATCAGTTGACAGCCTATTTTCACTCATTTCTTTCTTACTTGTCGGGCTCAGGCCTCCCTGACAAACATCTGATTGAACTCAAATTCAGGGAATTGATCATGATAATTGCCTCAGGAGGCCAGGATAAACGCCTCTCCGGCTATTTTGCCAGCGTATGCAAATCAGACAAACCCTCACTGCAGGAAATCATGGAAGCCAATTTCACCTACCCGATGAACCTGGAGGAATATGCCCGTCTCAGTGGCCGCAGCCTGTCGACATTTAAAAGGGATTTCAAAAAAACCTTTAACACCACGCCGGGCAGATGGCTGATTCAGAAACGCCTCGATTTTGCAAAATACCTGCTCGAACACACGGGCAAATCGGTAACTGAAACCGTTTACGACAGCGGTTTTAAAGATGTCTCCCATTTCAGCCGCATATTCAGGGAAAAGTTTGATATGACTCCTCTCGAATGCAGTAAACAGACGGCAGGGCTGGAAAAATAACGGCTCAGCAAAAAATCTGACCTTCTGAGCAAAGTCCTCACCCCTGCTGGATGATATATTACTTCTGCATTAAATCCGGAACAATCGGTAAACCGGCCGTTTTAAAAAACCGGATGGTTCACTTCCGGAATTTGATGCTCTGCATTAAACCCAAATAGGCAATTGCCTTTTTGGGGCAAATATCAAATAAAGAAGAGGTGGTTCCTATGTTTATTGCAATCGAACATGAGATTCATGACCCTGAAAAATTCCGGACATGTGCTGAAGAGGTGTTTCCATTGCCAGATGAGCTGTATGTACACCAGTTTTATCCTGCATCGGATATGAGCAAGGCGGTTTGCCTGTATGAGGCTCCATCGATAGAAGTACTGAGTGAATATCTTGATGGGAAACTCGGAGAGGCAAGTACTCAGCATTACTTCCAGGTGCTTGCCGATCATGCGATCGGCTTGCCCGAAAAAGAAGTGGCCTGACCGGAGACCATTTAAAATCTTAACCCAAAATTGTCATGGACCCAATGACAATTTTGGGTTTAAACCGGGAGCATTAATTGTGTATATATCCTGCACTGAAAGATCGATAATTGTTACATATGGAATAAGCCATGATAGTTAATATTCTTCACCGCCTTTACTCCCTGTTCCGATTCAAACCGAACCCTAATGAAGGCCCGGATCTGCAATTCATCGCACGGCAGCTTCGCAAGCCGGCAGGAGATTTTGCCCCGGAAATCGCCGTGAAGATGGACATCGCCAACAAACCACTCTATGAACTAACCCTCGATACCATGCAGGTTGCCAACGGTGACACCATTCTGGAGATTGGGTTTGGCAGCGGCAAATTCTTTGAGAAATTATTTACTGCGGCCAATAACCTGATGGTATATGGTATCGATTATTCGGCGGAGATGGTTGAACTGGCAAAACGGCATAACCCGGAGCCTGTTTCTTCCGGCCGGCTGCAACTGGTTACCGGTAGCAGCGACAAACTTCCGTACCCGGATCAATCATTCGATAAGGTGTTTTGCAACATGGTGATCTTTTTTTGGGATCAGCCTGAAAATCACCTCAAAGAGATCTATCGGGTGCTTAAACCCGGTGGCAAGTTCTATGCCGGATTCAGGACAAAAGAAAGCATGCTCCGGTTTCCATTCACCCGTTTCGGATTTGTTTTATACGATCCGGATCAATGGAAATCGATTTTAACTGAAAATGGATTTTTCGTTGATGAAATTCGCAGAAATTCAGATCCCGGAATTGAATTGGATGGGAAAAAGATTCACCTGGAGTCTGTCTGCATGGCATCAGGGAAATTGAAAATTTAAACAGGACCTCCAGGGTTTGACCCGGCAAGGAAATTTTCCGGAAAAAACTTTGAGAGGCCGGTATTTTAAAACAGGATTAATTATGAGTAAAAAAACAAGTGCCTTATACGCCGAAATCACTGAAAACCAGAAAAAAACCTGGTCAGCCGGCGACTTTAACCAGATTGCCCGCCAGAATTGGGTAATGGCTGAAGCCCTTTGTGCAGCCGTTGACCCACATCCCGGACAACGCGTACTGGATGTTGCCTGCGGCAGCGGAACAGCCGCACTGGTTGCCGAACGCCGCTATTGCGAGGTGACCGGAATCGACTATGTGCCGGAGCTGATTGAGCGCGCCAAATGGAGAGCCGAAGCCAACGGCCAGGAGATTGATTTCCGGGTTGGTGACGCCCAGGAGTTGCCGTTACCGGGTGACAGTTTTGATGTTGTGATCTCCGTCTATGGTGTTCAGTTTGCACCGGACCAGGAAAAGGCGGCAAGCGAATTACTCCGGGTCTGCAAACCCGGTGGCATGATAGGCCTTGCCGGTCCGGTCCCTGAAGGATGGAGCGGCGATTTTTTTGCCACACATGGAAAGTACATGCCGCCACCGCCCGGGGTGAAACCACCATTACGGTGGGGCACGAATGATGGGTTGAAAGAACTGCTTGGGCCGGGCTGCTCATCCATCAGAAGTACAAAACGAAAAGCCCTGCAGTACTACCGTTCCACAGATCACGCCGTGGAGGTATTCGGGCAGTGGTTCGGCCCTACTATTCGTGCATCGGAAAAGCTGGATAAAAACGAACAGCAGAATCTTCTCAATGATCTCAAAGAGGTGTTCAGCCGCTACAACCGAGCCACGAATGGGACAGCCATTGTGGAGAATACCTATCTGCAGACCATTGCGAGATGTAAATAGGGCAACTACAGAGTGATTCCAATGGAGTTTATAAAGGAAACTTCAGGCCATTGTGAGACTTGAATAGTAATTGAGCTATGGATTCACCAGCCATCAGGCATACTTGTAAATACTGTACGGTAAAATCTGGTTATAGATCATTATATTTACAGTAGGCTTTGCAAAACCAGGCTCTTTTTCTGAATGCGAAGCGATTTTGCAAAGCCACCTTACAGATTACCAAGACTGTCTTTATCAGTATAATCCTGCTCATTGGCTGACATGGAGCTACCATCACACAAGAGTTCACTGACACGGGGCGCTTTTTGGGCAAGTGCAGCATTTTATGGGCTGATTGCACTGGAATTTTTCTATATGTTCAGTCCGTTTGCTGCCTATTTATATGGTGTGTACGGCCCCGGGCTCAACCTGCTTGCGAAGTCTGAAACTACTAGCTGGCTGATTGCATTTTTCATGCCGCACATTGCACGTGAAACTCAATCATTTTTGATAACATGGCATGAGGTGATCGGAATGATATTCTTCACAGGCGGCCTGCTGGCGTTCGTTGCAGGAGCCGGTCAGATTTATTGGAGTAAACTCAAACAAAAAGGAGCGGTCTTCGGCGGTATATACCGTTACATCAGGCATCCGCAGTACCTGGCGTTGATGGTGTCTGGTTTCGGAATGGTCTTGATCTGGCCGCGTTACCTGGTGTTGTTCGGGTTCATTACAGTCTGCTTCGCCTACTACTTTTTGGCGCGCCTGGAAGAAAAAATCTGCAGGGAAAAGTTTCCGGGATATGACTCCTATATCAACGAAACAGGCATGTTTTTACCCCGAAGCTTTGAACGCATATTTTATATGGCGCCCCGGCCGGAAAGGACATTTCCGAAAATCATTTGTGCATTTGCCCTTTATATGTTGCTGTTGATCCTTTCATTTACAGGCGCCCGGGCAATTCATGCATATACGGTAAACACACTCTACACCTATTCAAATTCAAATGAGATATTCTTGTCGGTGGGGCAGTTCGGGGAGCATGAGTTTTATGAGTTAAACCAAATTGCAAGGTCTGACCCTGATGTTACGGCCCATCTTGCACGTTATTCAGAACCAGGCTACCGGTTTATCAATTATGTGATGCCGGCGGATTTGTTGATCTCGGAAGTGCCGATGTACATCCCCGAGGGCCGGGTGCCTTCCCATCAGTCACCAGGCAGGCAGGACCAAACCCGGTACAAAATCATTTATACCCTTGCCGATTTTGGCCCCGGGGCAGCGGCCAGCGACCTGGAGATCCTGCGACGGGCAATTAACAAAACCCCGGTTTTGGAAGTATGGATTGACCGAACCTCGCAGAAAGTTGAACAAATACTCGATCCGCCCGCCCGGGATTTCTATGACGGTATGCCGGTACCGGTCTTTTAAATACATGTAAGGTATCTATATTTACCCCATCTGTGGTGACCGATTCGGCACGTGATGAATCCGGTTAGCGCTTGATGTGACAGATGCCAGGCCAACTGGCAGCCGATTCCAATTGGAGGGCAATCCGCCTAGCATACAATCAAATTTCTTGGTGAAAAATACGGGTTAAGTTTGGCTGACAAGGCTTTGGTTTGCATTGCTTAAAAAAAGCAGCAATCATGAAGGATAATCCCAGTATCGGATACAATTAAAACCCAATTCGCAATACAAAAGAAACTAACTTACAACTCAACACGACTCAAGACTACAGGTAAGACTCAGGACTAAACAAACAATGTTCCAGCCAAATCGTCAGACAACCCCGGAAAATCGCGCTCCCGGCGGCATCTCAAGCCAGAGTCTGCTGGCGATGTCGGCGATCTCATTTTTGTTTTACCTGGTGCTTGCACTCCTGATTTATTACTTCTTTTTTGAGGAGGGCATTACCACTGCATTTGAGCATGGCTATTCTGCCGGTTATCAAATCTCCCTTGGCGGACTGGCCGGCTGTCTGGCCGCTGCGGTAATCATGTTTTTGGCCGGCCGGCCACCGGTCGTCGGTGTGATGAATGATTTCTACATCGTCAAAGTGATCTCTGAGGTTGAATTTACGCCCTTCGACCGCATTCAACTTTCGCTGTTTGCCGGTGTGGGTGAGGAGCTTCTGTTTCGGGGCGCGATTCAGCCGCTGCTGGGAATCTGGATCACATCGTTTATTTTCATCGGTATACACGGGTACTTCAAATTTAAATCAACCGGTCATCTTTTGTTCGGTGTAATGATGTTCGGTCTCAGTGTGTTGCTCGGCTATCTTTTCGAATATGCGGGATTGATCGCCGCCATGAGTGCTCACGCGGTGTATGATATTGTCATGTTGTGGTGGATCAAAGACAGAGTATTGAAATAGCATGAATAAATATTACATGTCAAAACCATACACCCAGGCGATGATCGTGTAGGCAGCAATAGTAATAAAGAAGATAAAAGTGATATTCAGCCAGACCCCGGCTTTCGACATTTCGGCCATACTGACTTCGTTGCTTGCATAGACGATGGCGTTTGGCGGTGTAGCAACAGGCAGCATAAAGGCACAACTTGCGGCGATAACGGCCGGAATTACAAAAAACAACGGGTCTTGGCCCAGGCCGATGGCAGCAGAGCCCAGGATAGGGACAAAAGCGGCTGCCGTTGCGGTGTTGCTGGTCATTTCGGTGAGGAAAACGATCACTGCCACGACGATTATCAGCATCATAAAAATGGGAAGAAATCCGAGTGCCCCGATCTCCTGGCCGATCCAGTCGGCAAGACCAGAGGCTGAAATGGCCGAGGCAAGGCTGAGTCCGCCGCCGAACAGGATAAGGATACCCCAGGGCAGCTTTTGGATGTCTTCCCAGTTCACCAGGAATTGGCCTTTTCTGATATCAGCCGGTATCAGAAACAGGGAGACACCTGCAGCGATGGCAATTCCGGCATCCGAAATTTCGGGTATAAAATTACTGAGAAGAGGCCGTGTAATCCAAAGAAGGGCGGTTACCCCAAATACGATCGATACCCTCTTTTCAGGTGTATTGATCTTTCCAAGTTTAACGAGTTCATTGTTGATCAGGCTTTCCCCTCCCGGAAGTTCCTTCAGCCTAACAGGATAGACCAGTTTTGAGAGGATTAGATACATCAAAGGCAACCCAATAATAACGATTGGCAGACCGGCGATCATCCACTTGACAAAACTGATGTCGAGCCCATAAGTCTCCAGCATATATCCGGCGGCAAGCGCATTTGGCGGGGTTCCGATCAGTGTTCCGACACCGCCAATGTTACACGCATATGCGATGCAAAGTACCAGTACGAGGCTGAAATTTGAATCGTGTACCGAATGTTCGCCGCCATTTGATTTGGCCAGCTGTATGATCGACAAGGCGATGGGCAGCATCATCAGTGCGGTTGCGGTGTTGCTGACCCACATGCTCAAAAATGCAGAGGCAATGATAAACCCGATCAGGATAGACGACGGTTTTGTTCCGATAAAGCTGACTATGTTGAGGGCAATTCGTTTATGCAGATTCCAGCGCTGCATGGCGATGGCAATCATGAAGCCGCCCATGAAAAGGAAAATGAGAGGATTTGCATAGGGCGCAGTCGAATCGGATATCGATTGAACTTCCAGAACCGGCAAGAGGACGATCGGAAGCAGCGAAGTGGCAGCGATGGGGATGGCCTCAGTAATCCACCAGATCGCCATCAGTGTCCCGAGGGCTGTAACCCGCCAGGCAGCAGGTTCCATCGTCTCCGGTGCCGGAAGCAGCAGGATAACTCCAAAACAGATTACACCTGACAAAAGCCCTGTTTTCTGTTTGATGCCGAAGTTTTTCAAAAAAACCGCCTGTTATTTTTGGATTCAGAATTGTAAGATTATAGAAAGTTCATCGGTGTTATCCAAGGAATCAGTTGGCAGTGGCAGTGGCAGTTATCAGTGAACAGTAAACAGTAGCAGTTGGCAGTTGCAGTGGGCAGGTATAAGATGCAGGATACAGGATACAGGATACAGGATGTAAGACTCAGGACTAATTCTCAATTCTCACCGTACTCAATACTCCAGTCTAACCAGTATTCAGATGCCAACTCCCGTGTTTATCATTTCGAAACCCTGCCGAGTCTCATGAAAACCGGAAACCGGACTTCAAAGGGTTTGACGGTCGACAGCTTGCCGGTGATGATTTTCATTGTCTCATTGGCCGGGTTGTATCCTTTCTCTGATTTGAATTTTTGAACAGGCGACCAGGAGTTGAAATACCCCTCCAGATCATTCAGGGTCCAATGGCATTTGATAGAAAACCGGGGAGCGGCAATCTCATCAAATGGGAACGGAATTGTACGGTACTCCTGATTTAAATACTCCCTGTTCTGCCAGAAATAAGTGCTGAATGCACGCTCATAAAGATCATTAATTGCCGGGTCAATCTCACGGTTGATTTGAACCTTGCCGTAGCCAATCACGGCAAGCAATCCGTTCTGCCGGGTTGTGCGCCTGACTTCTTCGTAGAATCGGTCGAAATCAAACCAGTGAATCGCCTGGGCGACCGTCACCATGTCGAACAAGCCGGATGGGAAACCGGTATTCTCAGCCGGTTTGTTGACATATTGAATATTGTCTTTTTTGACGGCCTGATCGAGTTGTTCCGCGCTGATATCATTGGCATATACCAGCTCGAAGTGATCAGCCAGGTAACCCGCCACCTGTCCGGATCCGGTTCCGCAGTCCCAGGCATATTGTTTTCTTTCCAGGTGCCGGAACAGAAATTCATACATCAGCGGCGGATACACCGGCCGATACCTGGAATAGAATTCCGCCTGTTTCGAAAAGTTATTTTGATTAACTGTACTCATATAGATCCAGATGCCAACCAATTGAAGTTACTTTATGTCCCCGACAGGTTCAACAATAGTGCCGACCAGTCTGTAATCCACGGGTGTTTCTGCATCAAGCCAGAAATTGAGGTTGACATCTGCTTCAATTTTTTTTTGGGGGGGGGTTGACCGGTATGACGGGCGAATATTTTGTTGATGCGCTGGCGGATTTTTACCAGTTGTTCGGCTTCAATGGCGATATCGCTCCTGTTTCCTCTTACACCGCAGGAGGGCTGATGAAGCAGGAACCGGGTGTTTGGCAGGGCCGGAGTACATCAGCCAATGGCTTTGGAAGCCAGGGTTGCCACCTCATCTGCACAACCCCAGGAGAGGGTGTAACCCGCACCGCCATGGCCGTAATTATGGATTACCGGGCAGCGACCGGAGCAATTTTCAAGTTCCACCCGGACTTCTTGCCGGGCAGGCCGGAGTCCGATCAGGCTCTCCAGGATTTCCTGGCACTCCAGAGTCGGATCCAATTGTTTGGCTTTTCGCAAAATCTGTTCTGTTGTGGCGGGGTCCTCATCGGTGTGATACACGTTTACTTCGTCGGTTCCACCGAGTACATAATCATTTTTTCGCGGAAAGACGTAACTGAGTGTGAGTGGACCGGTTTGGTCAAGTAAATGCCTTCCGCTGCTTTTCGCTTTAACTCTGAGGCTCTGACCACGTATTGGGTAGACCAGGTCATCGCCGACCACTTGACGGGCACCCAGCCCGCTGCAGTTTACAATGAGGTCAGCCTGGCTCTCAATTTCACTTAAGTCACTGATTTCAGACTCAATAATGGTCCCCCCGTCCGATTCAAACTTATTCAACAGCCACGGCAAATAAATCGGCACATCAATGAATGGAACCTCGAATATATATGCGTCCCTGTACAAATCCGGTAATTCCTTCGGTTCGGCTCTCCGGAACTCCCTCACCGCTTGCTTCCACCAGGGATCGGGAACTTTTTCGGGGAAATACTCCGTAAATGTGACCGGATGTACACCTGTTTTTGGATTCGGCATCATTTGGTAAAATGTATCGAGCGTCTTGCGACTCCAATCCAATGCTTTTTCTTTCGGAAAACATTTGAACGGATACCATATAGCTCCAGCGGCGTTCGACGTGGTGTTGGGAGGAATGTCGCGGGCAATAATCCTGACATGAAATCCCGCTTCTATCAACCGTACAGCCGAACTCAGTCCTGAAACTCCGCAACCTATAATTGTAATGTTTTTCAAAGTGAACATATTCGTTTTGGACTGATCCGTTCTAAAAATAACATTTCATAGAATTTAACTCATTATTTACCTCTCCAAATTTGTAGTTTCTTATCTGTTACGGTATGCTTGTATTTCCGAAGGCTCCGGGATATCGCTTACGCGTTCAAAAAATGTGTACTCCGCTCAACTTGCATGCGGATTGCGGACTATCCAGAGTGATTTTTGTTAGAAAAACTAGGCTATTGCAGGTTTATTTATACCAGGTTGGCCTGTATTTCTTCTGAAAATATCACAGATGTCAAATATTATTTGTGAATACAGAGCAATGCGATTCCCGCAAAGTGTCCATTTTGTACGCGTAGCGAAATGCAGCGCACGCAGAAATAACGCAAAAACAGTTCCCATGAGAATATTAATTGCAGACAGTGGTGCCACCAAGACAGACTGGGCGTTTATTCAGGAAGGGAAACCGTTTTATATGAAATCGAGCGGGTTGCATCCGGCGTATTTCGATAGAGAAGCGGTTTTGAAAGAGCTGAAAAAAATTTTCAAACAAACCCATCCAGTTACGATTCTGTTTTATGGAGCTGGTTGTTATTCGGAAGAAAGCTGCCGGCCTGTCAGGAATCTTCTACATGAACTTTTCAAGGATATCCCGGTCGAAATTCAGGATGACCTGACGGCTGTGGCGCACGCTTTTCTGGGGCTTGAACCCGGGGTTGCCGGTATCCTGGGAACCGGCTCTGCATCCGGGTATTTTTCCGGGGGTAAAAAAAAGCAACAGGTGGCATCGCTGGGCTATGTGCTCGGGGATGAGGGAAGCGGGGCTGATATCGGTAAACGCATCCTGAAAGCAGCCCTGCGAAAGGAGTTTGACCAGCCGGTTTTGGATTTCCTTGAGGCAAGGCTCGAAACCCTGCGTTACAGTGAAGTTATAGAAAAACTTTATCGTGCAAAAAGGCCCAGCTATTATTTGGCTAAAGTTTCCGAGAAAGTACTGACCGGGAATTTTCCGGATGCCATCAGGCAAGTCGTTGAAGAGAGTTTTCAATCATATATTGACAATCATCTGAAAAAATACGATGGCTTCCCCGATATCCGGATCGTATTGTCCGGCGGTGTTGCCAGCCATCAGAGAGATTTGGCAGAAAAAATTCTTGAAAAAAACGGCATCACTGATTATCAAATATCCGGCAGTGTAATCACAGCCCTTGCGGAACGACAGATGAACCGTTGAGCAAGATACAAGGTGTTGTTTCGTGGTTTTGAATGAACTACCGGATTATTTCTGGTATTCTTGATTAGATGCTTATTAATTGAGATACAGGATACAGGTTTTGTTGTGTTGAAATGCCTTCAGGATTTGTTCTCGAAGATTTGTTTAGATGTTTTATTTCGAGATACAGGATACAGGATACAAGGAGCAAGAAGCATGCAGGTGGAGTGCAGCGACATCCCGACCTTCGGGAATGCAGGATGCAGGATGTGAAAAGTGAAAAGTGAAATGAATAATCAAAAGTCAAAAATAATTTACATTAATGGCCAACTGAAACTGCAACTGCCAACTGATAACAAGTGATCCTTACAGATACCCATTGCCATCTTTACCTCGATAAATTTGCCGGCGACCTCAATAATGTCCTTCAGCGTGCGGCCGATGCCGGCGTGCGCCATATCTATCTGCCGGCCATTGACTGGAACTCCCTTCCTGCGATGGAGAAGCTGGCCCATCCGCAGATCTCTTTTTATAAAATGGTGGGAATCCATCCCTGCGATGTTCAAAACAACTGGCCCCTGGATGAAGAACGACTGGCTGAACTAGCCTCTGATGAAACCTATGTGGCTGTCGGGGAAACAGGCCTGGACTATTACTGGAGCAAGGATCATATCAGCAAACAAAAAAAGAGCCTGACGGCACATTGCAGAGTTGCAAAAGAGGTGCAGAAGCCGGTCATCCTGCACAACCGGGAGAGTACAGCCGATCTGCTTGACCTGATCGAGGCAGAGCAGGACGGGACGATGGCCGGCATCTGGCACTGTTTTACCGGATCCGTCGAGGAAGGCAAACGAGCCCTGGACCTTGGCCTTCACCTGGGCATTGGGGGAGTGCTGACCTTTAAAAATGCAGGTGTGGCTGAGGTGGTTAAACAGCTTCCGTTGGAGAAAATGCTGCTGGAAACGGATGCGCCGTTCCTGTCACCCAGCCCGAAAAGGGGAAAACGTAATGAGCCGTCGTATGTCGCATACACCGCAAACAAACTGGCCGGTCTAATGGAAATGCCGGTTGAAGAGATCGCAAAGATAACGACCGCCAACGCATCATCCCTGTTTGCCGGTAAAGCCAAGTGATTTTAAAACCGGGTATTTTTCCAGCAGGGCCTCATCCACCCGGCAATAGGGATGCTCGTGCCGGAGCGGGAAGCCGGTTCTGGCTTTTTGAAATCGGCGATGTTTTTCCTCCGGCGTCAACCCGATCAACGTCTCAAAACGTTTGTTGTACTCATGGATCGGATTCAGCTCAAAAAGCAGTTCGAGCAGGCCGGAATTGGTTTCGGAAGCCGAAAAGGTTGGAGCGGCCGGCAAAGGCGGTGTGAATTCCCGGCCGGCCGGCGACAACCCGAAATACCGGCACAATGAATGCATTACGATTTGGGTTGCACGTTGTTTCGACTGCAGGGAATAGCCGGCAATATGCGGGGTTTTGATCAGGGCATTTTTCGCTGACAAATCGTTGAATCGGGGTTCGTGTTCCCAAACATCCAGGATGAAGTTCTCAACAGTGCCTTCCCTGTAAGAGGCCAAAAGAGCCTGTTCATCGACCACACCTCCTCTGGATGCATTCAAAATCAGTTTAAAATTTCTACTCGCCAGTTTTTCCCTGTTCAGCCAGTGAAATGTAGGCCATTTTGTATGATGCGTGAGAGGGGTATGAAAAGTGAGGATGTCGCATTCAAGGGCCTCCTCAAGCAGGCAGCTCCGGAATGACGGATCTGCTTCAGCCCTGGGCGGGTCGTAGTATATGCAGGGGACGGATAATTTCGAAAGCAGCCGTCCGGCGGCGGTACCGGTATGGCCCGCTCCAATGATGCCCACCCGGGAGGATGTCAGTTCGTTCCCGGTCATCAGCGACCAAGCGAGTATGGCTGTACCCACATATTCTCCGACCGCACTGGCGTTGCATCCGGGGGAATGGGCGAATTCGATGCCGAGCTCCTGCAGCCAATGTTGGTCCACATGGTCGACCCCGGCCGTGGCACTGCCGATGAATTTCAGGCTGGAGGGGGCGGCCGGTATGGTGGTGGCATCGATGGGAGAGACGGTTCTTACGAGCAGTGCATCGTATTCTCCCACACCCGGAGGAATTACATCAGCAGGATCAAACTGATCAAGCAGAATCTCATCCGGCATCCGATCCCGGTCCATCAGGATCTGCTTGTCCGCTAAAAGTTTGATCTGTACAGGCATACTATCATTAACTTGAAAATTTCAATAATATCCATGAAAACCACCCGGATGGTAATGTCTTTATACTTTTGTAAAAATAGAAAAGGTGTTATTTAAAGGTTAGATTCGGTTGTCTTGCAACAGATCACCTTAAAAAACCGATAGGACAACACCCATGAAAAAAGTAAAATCCTCTCAGGTCTTGAGCAAAACAATTGAAAATCTTTTGAATGGCGACTAAATGAGTCAAAGAAAGTATAATACAGTTTCATTAATTCGAAAGAAAAGAGACGGAAAAAGTCTTTCTTCTGATGAAATCGAGTTCATGGTGCGCAGCTATACCGACGATGAAATCCCGGACTATCAGATGAGTGCGTTCCTGATGGCTGCATTCCTGCGGGGCTTGACAGATGGGGAAGCCGCATCGCTGACAAAGTCGATGCTGCATTCCGGTGTTGTTCTGGACTTGTCGCACATTTCCGGAAAGAAGGTGGACAAACACTCTACCGGTGGAGTGGGTGATAAGCTTTCACTGATACTGGCACCCATTGTCGCCTCCTGTGGGGTGCCGGTCCCGATGATATCCGGGCGGGGATTGGGCCATACCGGCGGGACCCTTGACAAACTTGAGTCGATACCGGGATTTACGGTGGATGTGACACTGGAGCGGTACCTGGAAATTCTGAAAAGGCAGAACATGGTATTGGTTGGCCAGACGGAGGAAGTGGCCCCGGCCGACAAGCGGCTTTATGCCCTGCGAGATGTGACGGCTACCGTAGAATCCATCCCGCTGATTGCAGGAAGCATCATGAGCAAAAAGCTGGCCGAAGGGATCGATGCGCTGGTTTTGGATGTCAAATTCGGTTCTGGAGCTTTCATGCAGGAGCACAGCCAGGCGATGGAGCTGGCAAAGACGCTGGTTGGAATTGGCGAAGAGTTTGGCAAACGAACCATTGCCTATATGACCGATATGGATCAGCCCCTGGGTTATGCCATTGGCAACTGGCTGGAAGTGCGGGAAAGTATTGACGCCCTGCGGGGAGGTGGCCCGGATGATGTTATGGAGATCACACATTTGCTGGCGGGAACCATGATTCATCTGGGTGGGAAAGCCGGCACTGTGGAGGAAGGCATTGATCAGAGCAGGGGGGCGATTCAGGACGGATCAGCTTGGAAAAAATGGCTGGAAATCGTCGCAGAACAGGGCGGGGATACGAAGCTGGTGGAAAATCCCGGAATATATCCCGCAGCTGAACACGTAAAAGATGTCAAGGCCGTGGAAGACGGGTATATCAGTGCGATGAATGCTTATGAAATTGGCATGGTTTCTTTAGAGCTGGGAGCCGGCCGCAGGGCAAAAGAAGACCGTATTGATCCGGCTGCAGGTATTTTGCTGAAGAAAAAAGTGGGTGATAGAGTCAAGAAAGGTGAAACAATTGCACGCTTTTATACGAACAACAGGAATGAAATGGACAAATCTGAACATTTTTTTTTAAATGCCATTACATTTTCGAATACGAAACCTGATAAAAGACAATTAATTACACATCAGGTGGATACAAACGGGGTTCACCCATGGAACAGATAATGTTGCTATATGGCTGAAATCCATTAACTTTTAGTACGTTAGCACAACAACAGCAGGGCAAAACCGCAAAACAACAATTAAGGCTATGTTTCAACGATTTATACGTGCAATTAAGTCCATGTTTGGTGGGCTGGTCTCTTCAATTGAAGATCCCAAACTGATTCTGGAACAGAACATCAGGGAATTGAATGACCAGATTCCGCAAATGAATGAAAATATCGCAACCGTCAAGGCCAATATGGTCATGCTGCAAAAAGAGGTTGACCGGTATGAAAAAAGTATCCAGGATCTTACGAATAAGATAAAATCGGCGATCAATGCGAACCGGGATGACATTGCAGAAGGGTATGCCATGCAGCTTGAAAAGCATAAGGAGAACCTGGGCCAAAGCCGGGAACAGCTCAAATTTGCCGAACAGGCGTATGAAAAAGCGATCAAAGTAAAGAAAGCTTTTATGCGCGAAAAAGATCGCAAGATCAAGGAAGCGCGGGAAGCGATGCGTGCCAGCGAACGGGCTGAGTGGCAGGCCAGGGTGGCCGATACCCTTGAACAGTTCGAAATGGGAGGTGTTGATCAGACTCATGATGAAATGGTGACGCGGCTGAACGAAAGGACAGCGAAGAATGAAGCCCGGATGGAGATCGCACTCGACAGTGTAGACACCAAAACCATGGAAATAGAGGCAAATGCCGAAAAAATGAGGGCCCAGGAGCTTGTCAGTCAGTTCAAGCGCGATATGGGCAAAGAGGAAACCCCGCCGGAATCAACAAAAGAAGGCAAGATCGAAGTCGATGAGTCGTCCGATTCCAAAGAAGATGCGGGTAAAACCATAGGAAAAGACCGAACTAAATCCTGAATCAACCCGACCGGAATGAGCAGCCGAAGTGAACAGGAGCGTGACAGGCTCAAAGAAGAATACAAGGAGCATTATCGCAAGATCCGGGATGTCAAGGAAAAAATCCGGCGCAGCAAGTCTGTTAAAAATATCTCGGATGCTGTGGGAAATATGAACACCGATGAGCTGATGGAATCGGTGGATCACTTCCTGGACAAAGTGCGGCACAAAGTAGCCAGTGTGGAGGCCCGCCTGGATGTAGCGATGGAAAATCTGACCGGCCTCGGTGAAGACCGCCTGGACCGGGAGGAGATGGATGAGGCAATGAGAAAGGAGAAAGCCCGGGAGACCCTCAAACAGGTGAAACTTGAGATGGGATTGCTCTACCAGGATATTGAAAAACAGGCAGAAGATATTAAGGTGCAAAAAACGGTCGGTTCACAAAAAGTCGAACCGGGCGAGGTACCCTCAGAGAGTCCATCTGAAAATCCAAAGAATGAGGAGACATGAAAGAGGAGGATGAAGTTATTAATTATACGCGAGAGGCTTTTTTACATCCGCTGAACCTCGGGGTGCTGTTGGCTGCGACTCTAACGGCATTTTTTTTGACCGATGTTGGAATAGCTTCCAATCTGATACTGACAATGGTATTCGGGACAGAATTGGTCTATCTCGGAATTGTCCCGAGACTGCCGAGATTCAAGCGCAGTGTAAGGATGAGAAAAATACGTGAAAGAGACAGTGCCGAAGAAGAGAAGCTGGTTTTCCAGGAACTGGATCCCAAATCCAAGCGACGTTACCTGGTGCTCCGGCACCTGTCCAAAATGATTAAGCAGAATTTTGAAAAACTGCCATACAGTTCACAGGGTTTGCTCGACAATATCAAGAAAAAAATCGAAGAACTTTTGTCCAATTATATAACACTGCTCGATCTTCATAAACGCTATAAGTTCTATATGAACAGCACGGTTGAAGAAGGCCTCAAAGTGGAAGTGGCCCGACTTCAGGAAAAAATGAAGGAACTGACATCAGACCGGCTCAAGAGTACAAAAAAAAGGAGGCTTGATATCCTTCAAAAACGGCTGAAGAAATTTGAAATGGCAAAAGAGAAGTACCTGATTTGTGAGACGCACCTTGAGACAATTGAAGATGCCATTCACTATATCTATGAACAATCAATGACGATGAGCAATGCCGAAGAGATTGGCTTCCAGCTGGATAATCTGTTGCAGGAGGTGGAAGAGACATCGCAGCTCATTGACGATCTAGACCAGGATATTTTACCGGTATACGACGATTTTGCTGTTGATTTGAACCTGGATGAGCCTGAGCCTGAGCCGGAAACCGGGAAAAGTGGAAAAATGGAAACGGAAAAAAAGAAAGCGAAAAAAAAATCCCATGGCTGAAAAATTTAAAAATTTGTTGACCACGATTGATGATTATCATATTGCCCTGCTGACCATCAATCGCCCGGACAAATTGAATGCCTTGAACAGCGAAGTATTGGATGAGCTGAAACAGGCTTTTAACGCATTCCGGGATGACGAGAATGTGAAGGCGGTGATTCTTACCGGAGCCGGTGATAAAGCATTTGTGGCCGGTGCAGATATACTGGAACTGAGCAATCTGAACAAAAAAACCGGCAAAACGACTGCACAAAAGGGCCAAAAAATATTCTCTGACATTGAGATGTTTCCCAAGCCGGTGATCGCTGTGGTCAATGGTTATGCATTGGGGGGTGGGGCTGAACTGGCCATGGCATGCCATCTCAGGATTGCAACCGGCAATGCCGTATTCAGTTTGCCGGAAGTGAGCCTGGGCCTTATTCCGGGTTATGGCGGAACTCAGCGGTTGCCGGCTTTAATCGGCCGCGGAAATGCAATGGAATTGATATTGACAGGCAGGCAAATGAAGGCTGAAGAGGCGAAATCAGTGGGGTTGGTCAATAAAGTGGTCGTCGATGATGATGCTGTTACAGAAGCCCGGAAAATGCTGATATCAATTTTGAAAAAGGGGCCGATTGCTTTGGCCCATGCCATTAAAGCTGTCAATTCCTCTATTCCGGATAATGGCTATGAAAGAGAAGCCGAACTGTTCGGTGATCTTTGTGACACGTCGGATTTTCAGGAAGGCACTACCGCCTTTCTTGAAAAACGGAAACCCGATTTTACCGGTAATTGATCTGCGGATTTAGTGTGGGACTGCTTTTATAGAAAGTATATTCATTGCAGTTTATTGTTGCACAAATAATTATAGGCAACTGAGAAAACCCTAAAGATGCCTTGGTGTAACGATCCCCGGGATCCGAAAGGTAATGATGGTTTCAAATCGTTTTTGGAAATAAACGAGTCCGATCAGGGTTTTTATTTTGGTTTTGCCGGTGCAACTAATCTTGGAATATATCGGCCAATAAGACCTTTCTGAATGATTTTGGCACTAATTAGAGATTCTTAATCACTGTTTAATCTTTATTGTGGAAGTTTTTAAGAATATTGATTTACTTTTGAGGGTAAGGAGTATCAAAAAGCAGGAGAAAGGTGCCTGCAGTAATAAAAGAGTTTACGTTTAGAAAAACGACAGCGGCAGAAAGTCTGTCATACGGGGTATTTTGCTGTCTGCGGCTATTTTCCGCATTAAAGCGAACATTGATTGATAGTTCGGAAGGGGACAGCCGTTCGATAGTTGCTTTAGGTCGAACAGCTACTGTTTTAGGGGAAACAGGAGAATGTCAATCCGAGTTTTTAAACCTGCAATTAGGTATAGTCAAAGGTTGAGATGAAAATAATTATAGGTTGGACTGGGAATTCCAGTCGGGGTTTGGCTGAATTACTAAACGATTGGCTATTGCGTGTAATTCAAGCGACGGATCCCGTGTTGATTAATATCGAGGAACAAAGCAGCCGTTCCGATATTTCAACCCGGGGCCATGATGAGGACATCGATGAAAATTATTTTGGAATCCTTTGTCTCACTACACAAAATCATGAAAGTCATGATGTGATTTTTGAAGCCGGAGTCATGTCAAACCTGTTACCACCCAACCGGCTTTGCGGGTTATTGCTGGATCTTCAGGCCAGTGGTGCCTGCAGGCCCCTGCAACGATTTCCACTTCTGGATACATCAAAAAAAGGCATGCGAAAGCTGTTGCATACCATAAATGAGGCCAAGGGAAGCCAATCGATTTCGGTTGATGTACTCGAAGACACATTTAACATTTTTTGGGAAATGTTTGAAGCAGATACCAGGCAGCTAAGGGAAGAGGCTTCTCAGCCTGAAAGAAAACCGGAACCGGAGACGACAGGCAAGCAACACCCGGCTTTGGGCAATACAGCCGTCATGCTTGAAATGTTGGCTACAGTCAGGGCCCTGGAAAAAAAGCTGTATCGGTCATCTGTTGAAGAATCACCGGTACCCGAAGCTATCCCGGAAGCGGCTAAACCTTTTCAGGAATCGATGGTGGGCCTGATCAAGAAAATGTCGAATAGCGGCTATTCGGAAGATGATACTATAGAATTTTTGAAGAATATCGGAATTCCTGATTCGTATGCCCGTTATACTGTCCATAAAACACTGGGAACAGGTGTGCATATGGAACTCAACAAAAAAAAAAATTAACTGACCCTGCCGGCAATAACCTGTTAGCCCCGCACTCGCAACGTAACGCAGTTTTGAAAAGGTGAAGTTCGTTTGTGTGATTAAATGACTATCCTGATTCTATAACATTTACAAAAAAACGGCTTTATCTTTTACAGTAAAAAGTATTACAAACTGCCATGAATGGGCGGTCTGTATTGTGGACCGTCTCACTTGTTACATCTACTAGAAAGTCATTTGTGATTAAAAAATGTGGCGATGTCGATTTACTTTTTGAAGATCAGCTATCCACAGTTGCACGAACCTCTCACCTCCTGAAGTGGTCACTTTAATAGTGAGCCGATTGGTATCAAATCAAAGCCGCCTGTCCCCGGCACCCGTTGTCAGGGCCAGGGCAGGTATCATTGTTTCAAAGACATTTTAGGGTTAAATTAGGCTGATCGGATACTTATCGCCTACATTCAGTTAATCAAGCCATGTTGGATGACCGAGACAGTCATTATTATCGTCACCATTTTTATTAGTGGTTTTTTTTCCGGCTCAGAGATAGCTTTTGTGTCGGCAAACAAACTGAAACTTGAGATCGAATCACGCAAGGGGACTGTTCTGTCGAAGTCCCTGGCTTTTTTCATTCATAAACCGGAAACCTTTCTGACGACCACACTGGTCGGCAACAACATCATCAATGTCATTTATGCTACATTGATGGCGATTTTTCTTATCGCACCGATACAGATCTACTATGAATCAATCACCGGCTCACTGCCTTCAGCTGCAACGATTCTGCTATTTCAGACAATAATCGCATCCATTATTATTATGATATTCGGTGAAATATTACCAAAGGCGATATCCCGTCTTCATGCCGATTTTATGGTAAAAATGGTCGCCATTCCGATGAAATTATTCAACTGGATATTCAGGCCTTTGATTTCTGTTGCCAACTCCTCATCCAATATCCTGGTAAAAACGTTGAAAGTTGGCAGTGAGCGCAGCGATAAAATTTTTCGCAGACAGGATATGGAAATGATCTTCAAAGAATTGTCAGACAGCGGGGGTGGAGAGGATTTTGATAAAGAAGACTCGGAGATCCTGCAGAATGTACTCGATCTGTCCAACAAACGCGTCAAGGAAACCATGATTCCGCGTACAGAGATCATTGCAGTTGAAAAGAATACAACCATTGAAGATGTTCAGAAGACCTTTATCTCTTCCGGTCATTCAAAATTGCCGGTGTATCAAGATACCATCGACGACATCATCGGGGTTGTCTTTGCCTACGACCTGTTTCATAACCCCTCATCTTTGGCTGAAATCATTCGTCCTATCAAGCTGATACCATCAAGCAAAAAGTCGAAAGACCTTCTTACCGAATTCAGACAGAGCAATATTTCCGTTGCGATTGTGATCGATGAGTATGGTGGGACAGCCGGTATGGTAACGATAGAGGATCTTATCGAGGAGGTCGTTGGTGATATCCAGGATGAATATGATACCGACCAGGAGATCATGAAAAAAATCTCTGAAAATATCTATGTCATCAGCGGCAGTGTTGAACTGGAAGACCTGGAAATGAAATTTCCCGAAATTGAGCTGAGCAATTCAGCTGATAATTTTGAAACCATTGCCGGTTATATCATCGACCATATCGGGCGAATACCAAAAGTGAATGAGGAACTGCTGATAGGGCGGCACAAGTTCATCATCAGCAAAGCGACTCCGAATAAACTGGAAACGATAAAATTGATCATCAGTGATGAGTAAAGTAAATAGATGACGCTGATGGCCGGTTAAAACATTTTTGTCTCATTATCGTAATCACGAGGAATCGGAAGAACGGGAAAACTGAATAAAACAACTTACGATGCTTGAACATTACCCGGAATGGGCCAGGATGCTGGCCAAGAAATACCTGAGCAGGACGTTGAGCCAATTTATACTGCACGGGAATATTCATGATTTGGTACCGGTAGGGGATGCCAGGCAGAAGAAGTTTTTACGGTTGAAAACTTTTCTGTCGGAAGATTTTTTTGGCGCCCGTGATTTTGTGGTTTTCTATGACCGCTCTTCGGGGATCTATTTCCGGGATGAGGCTTCGCAAAAGGATTTTAACCGGGCGCTGGCCGGCCGGGATAGTTTGCTCGGCACCGATATGGCCGGAAAGGTTCCCAAGGATCCGGTGCGGGCGTTTTCCGTTCTTGAACAGTATTTCCGTCTGCGTCTGGATCAGAAAAAAAGTATTGCGCTCATCATTGACTATGCCGAGACGATCGTCCCGATGAGTGATGCGGGTTCCACAGGCACTGAAGACCGCAATGCCCTGGTTTACCTGCTTCGATGGGCCCATGATCCCCTGTTCCTGGTGTCAGATTTTACGACCGTGATGCTCACCGAAAACCTTGCCGACCTGAATAAGACCCTCATACAGAATCCCCACAACTCCGATATCCGGGTGCCAATTCCCTCGGAGGCAGACAGACTGCATTTTATAAAAACCGAGCTGACTGCCGATGAATATAAAAAGCATGCAAAGGTAAAGCAGGAAGTTTTGGCGCAACAGACTGCCGGACTGAATTTTATTCACATCCGGAACATTCTTGCCAATGCCAAGGAAAATAAGATTCCGGTAACTTTTGAACGGCTTGCCGGGATCAAGAAAGAGTTGATTGAGGCAGAAGCCTACGGGTTGCTGGAATTTGTGGAAACGGAGGCCACCCTTGATTCTGTTGCCGGGCACAGGGAGGTGAAGCAGCATCTGCGAGAGGCCGTTCATGCGTTGAAAGAAGGCAGAAACGATGTCATTCCCATGGGGTACCTGGTTTGCGGGCCGGTGGGCACCGGCAAAACCTATTTGGTGAACTGTTTTTCAGGTGAAGTGGGAATTCCGATGGTCAAATTGAAAAACTTCAGGAGTCAGTGGCAGGGGGTCACCGAAGGTAACCTGGAAAAAATACTGAACATTTTGAAAGCGATGGCGCCTGTAGCAGTCATGATCGACGAAGCGGATGCTTACCTGGGAAACCGGGATGCCAGCGGGGATAGTGGTGTGTCAAGCCGTGTATTTTCGCAAATTGCCTCTTTTATGAGCGATACGACCAACCGCGGGCGCATCATATGGTTTCTGATGACCGCCCGCCCCGACCTGATGCCGGTTGACCTGAAAAGACAGGGCAGAGCCGAAGAGCATCTTGCCCTGTTTCCACCGTCCACCAAAGAGGAACGGATAGAGTTGTATGAGGCGATGGCAAAGAAGACGGGGCTGAAGATGACCGAGCCTTATACGCCAAAAATTATTGAAAAAGGATCCAAATCGTTCTCCGGGGCGGATATGGAAGCAGCCCTGACGCGCGCTAAATTCAGAGCTGCTGCCGCCGGAAAGGTAAAGGTATCTCCTGAAATGCTCGATGAGACCCTGGAAGATTTCATGTCGCCCGGGTATCCGGAAGAGGTGGAGTTGCAGACCCTGCATGCTGTGCTTGAATGTACCTCACGGGCGCTCCTGCCCAAGGAATATCGCGATATGGACCGGGCAGTGATCATGGATCGAATCGATGAGCTGAATAGCGGCACTTATTGATTTAAGCCACGAAAGGCACGAAGTCGCGAAGGCACGAAGGTTCACCAGGAAAGGATGGAGTATGAATAGCCAGAGCTTTCGGGCTTTTCGACACGCAGAAACCCGGAAGAAAAGATTGACAACTTCCATGCCCCCACTTCCTGTTTGGCATGAACAAGGTTCACCGATTTTCATTTTTACTGAAGTTTTTAACAACGTATCTTGATAAGATTATTAAAATGCGGGTGTGAGGCATCAAATAGATCGAATTCGATGAAACGGTTAAATGTTAAAAGTGAAAAAAGCCGGTGTCTCACAGTCTCCTGCATCTGACATAGAAAAATTCACAACGTACTAAATCAATTCACATAGTGGCTGATAAGAGCAAAAAAAAGAGCGAAAACCTCGATCATTATCGAAAAAAGATCGACGAGCTCGACCGCCGGCTGATAGAAACCCTGGCGGAACGGCATAAAACCGTTCAGGGCCTGTTTTCCAATAAGCTGGAAGATGCAAAAAACATTCGCGACCGTGACCGCGAGAAGGATCTGATGGGCAGAATCCGCGAGCTTGCGGCAGAGGCCGGGGTTGATCCGTATTTTGCCGAAAAACTCTTTCAGGACATTATCAGCCAGAGTGTACGGTATCAAACCTACTCACTGGTGGATCATCAGAATAAGAATGGAGCCATACGCTCCGTGAAGGTATCCTACCAGGGAGTAAAGGGAGCCTTCAGCAACCAGGCCGCCCTTCGTCATTTTGCCGAGCGTTACGATGAGGTGGAGTGTATCGGATTCCGGACGTTTGAACAGGCCGCTGAAGCGGTGGAACAGAAGAAGGTGGACTATGCCATCCTGCCCATTGAGAATACAACTGCCGGCTCCATCAATGATACGTACGATCTGCTGGCGAAAAAATCCCTGCATATTGTGGGCGAAGAGGTGATTCATATTGAACACTGCCTGATGGCCCCGGGGAAAATCGCTCTGGAGAACATCCGGCGCATACTCTCCCACCCGCAGGCGATTGCCCAGTGCAGCCGGTTTTTGGCTGATTTGCCTCGGTGTACGGTGGAATCTTATCATGATACAGCCATGGCTGCCCAAAAAGTAAGGGAAGATAATGATCTCTCGCAAGCAGCCATTGCCAGTGCTTATGCTGCCGAGTTGTATGATCTGAAAATCATTCGAAAAGATATAGCCAATCAACCCGAGAATTTTACGCGTTTTGTTGTGGTAAGCAGGGAACCGGTTACGGTGGATGCTCAGATCAGCTGCAAAACCTCCCTGGTAATTGCAACTCCTCACGAAAAAGGGGCGCTGATCAAGTGCCTGAAAGTGCTCGAAGAGCATGGAATCAATATGACCAAGCTGGAGTCGCGGCCCCGGCCGAGAAAGCCGTGGCAGTACCAGTTCTTTCTGGATGTGGAAGGCAACATCAACAATCCGGTGGTCGAAAAAGGCTTGAAAGAACTTGAAGGGAAATCGGTGTATATGAAAATTCTCGGCAGCTACCCGAAACAGGCGGACTCGTAAACCGGCATACCAGGTCCACCAACTTTTTCTAATCAAGCAGTGAAATTTTCATCTGAATTGTTTATATCTGCTTAGTCAGAATCTCAACTAAATTGTAGCAACTATGAAGAGGATTTTACCTGTTTTCGGAGTGAGTCTTGTAATTGCTTTTTGTCTGACCGTTGCAAGTGCAACGGCTCAGGATTTTGATTGGCATGAGTATATCGAACAGCGTACTGACGAACTATTTGATCAGGTTGTGGAGTGGAGGCGGCATTTCCATGAGAATCCGGAGCTCTCCAACAGGGAATTTGAAACGGCCCGGTATATTGAAAGATTTCTCAGGGACCTTGGCCTGGAAGTGGAAACGGAGATTGCACATACCGGGGTGGTTGGGGTACTGGAAGGGGGAATGCCCGGGCCGGTAGTCGGACTGCGGGCCGATATGGATGCCTTGCCGGTGAGGGAGCGGGTTGATATTCCCTTCGCATCTAATGTGGTCTCGGAATACATGGGAGAAGAGGTCCCTGTGAGCCACGCCTGCGGCCATGACACCCACATGGCGATGTTAATGGGAGCAGCAAAGATTCTGACTGAGAAGAAAGAAGAGTTGTCCGGAACCGTTAAATTTATTTTCCAGCCGGCCGAAGAAGGAGCTCCCGAGGGCGAGGAAGGCGGGGCAGAGTTGATGGTCAGGGAAGGTGTACTTGAAAACCCGGATGTAGATGTGATCTTTGGTCAGCATATCTGGTCACTGAAACCGGTCGGGAAAATCGGTTACCGGGCAGGGGGAATCATGGCTGCATCCGACAGATTCCGGATCACGGTTCACGGCCGGCAAACACATGGATCCACGCCATGGGACGGGGTTGATCCGGTAACGGCTTCTGCTCAAATTATTACCGGTCTGAATACAATTGTGAGCCGTCAAACCGAGCTGACAAAAGAAGCGGCAGTTATTTCGGTGGGACGAATCCGGGCCGGTGTCAGGCATAATATCATACCGGAAACGGCCGAACTGATCGGTACAATCCGGACCCTCGACAGTGACATGCAAGACAAGATACACGCCGATGTCCACCGGACCGCTACCAAAATTGCCGAAAGTATGGGGGCGACAGCGGACATGGAGATTACCCGGGGTTACCCGGTCACCTACAACGATCCCGATCTGACCGCGAAGATGCTGCCATCCCTGCAAAGAACGGCCGGAGATGTAAATGTTGAACATATTAATGCGATAACCGGAGCCGAGGATTTCTCTTTTTTCCAGATGGATGTGCCCGGCCTGTATTTCTTTATCGGAGGTATGCCACCGGATATGGATCCGGCTGACGCACCGTCTCATCACACACCTGATTTTTACATCGATGAAGAAGGGATGCGGATCGGGGTGAAGGCACTGGCTATACTTGCTGTGGATTATATGCAAATGGATTAAAATTTGTGAGGAGTCAGGATATCAGGGATTTTTTGAACCCGGTAAAATGGTTTTTATCAATCTAACCCGACAGAAAGTGTTCGGTATTGTCGAAGTTTCGGTACCACGTGAATGGAATCGTCAATCGAAAAATGTAAATTGTGGTGGCCTGAATGGGTCACCTGCGTGAAAGGTGCTTTAAGTTCAAGTGATCTGCCAACTCTGACAAGTTCTTTTGGCTTGGCAAAAAATATGCTAACGCCACTTTCAAGTTTCTTTCTTGTATACGTGAAAAATAACCTTGATGGCATTTTTAAATTTCTCTACCTTTAGGCCTTTAAAATCAAAAGGAAATGAATGGCAACCTACGCTTTTGTCCTGCTTGCAGTTTTAGCCGTGGCTTCGGCCCTGGCAATGGTATTAAATAAGAATACGGTTAACAGTGCGCTGTTTCTTGTATTGAATTTGATGTCTGTTGCAGGCCTTTACCTGCTTTTGCACGCCCAGTTTCTGGCAATAATTCAGATCCTGGTCTATGCAGGGGCAATTATGGTCCTGTTTCTGTTTGTCATCATGCTGTTGAATGTGGATGAAGAAGAGAGCCTCTTCGATAAATTCAGGGCAATCTATCTCGTTGCATTTTTGTTGGGCGTCGTGGTTTTTGGCCAGATCGTCTACAGTCTCGGAGGCGTTACGGATTTGCTGCCGGAAATATCAGCCGATATGGCGTATGTGGGAACGGTTGAAGCGGTAGGGGAAGTGCTTTACACAACGTATTTGATGCCTTTTGAAATGACAGCCATCCTCCTTACTGCCGCCGTTGTGGGTGCGCTCATGATCGCTCAGTATAAAGTTAAAACATCGGATCAGGAAGAATGATTGGAATTGATTGGTACCTTGCTCTTAGTGCTGTTCTCTTTATCATTGGTGTGATAGGTGTGTTGATCCGCCGCAATGCCATTGTTATTCTGATGTGTGTTGAACTGATGCTCAACTCTGTCAATATCTCCCTGATTGCTTTTGCCAGCCATCACGGTGATATTACAGGTCAGGTTCTCGTCTTTTTTGTTTTGGCAGTTGCAGCGGCTGAAGCCGTCATCGGCCTTGCCATCATCCTTGCCATATTCAGAAACAACCTCTCCATAGACATCACGAAAGTGAACCTGCTGCGATGGTAATGCAACCCGGTTTGCCTGTAACGACAGCGATCGGCGTAAGTCGCTATGACAAGTCTTGAGTCCTGAGTTGCACGCTCAAGGTTCAAGGTTCAAGGTTCAAAACTCAATACTCACTACTCAATACTCAATACTCACGACTCAATACTCAAGAAGACTCAAAAAATTAAAAATACACCCAGCACAATAACCACAAAAAGCACAAAAGCCATCACCACGTCCATGGGCGGGCTATAGGTTTGAGCGTTGTGGTCTTTCCGGCCGAAGGGATTGAGCCACTTCATCGGATTGTCGAATTGCCCGGAGATGCGGATGGCAAAGGCATGGACGGTTATTTGAATTATGTCAAAGAGATTGTCAATGGCGTTGACGAATATCCGACGGAAGAAAGGGGCCGGCTTGCGGTAGAACCAGTCGAAATCCAGGGCAATGATCCGCTCACCGCCAAGTTTTTTCCGGTACAGCCAGAAGCCGGCAAAGGTGAGCAAGGCAATTTGCGTGATCTCTACAAAATGATAGACCGTGAACGGCTGGTAGTCGGTTTCAAATGGCAGATAGATGTAAAGGGTATTCGGAAAAAGGCCGTAAAAAATGCAGAGAAATGCGGCGATTCCCATCGCGATATACATGTTGAAGGGCAGGGGCTTTACTTCAATATCGGTATCTTCCTTGTCGAACCAGGTGAAGTAAGGAAGTTTCAGGCCCACACTGAGAAACGTGCCAACACCGGCCAGGATCAACATCAGCATGGCCGTTTCGTTGCCGGCATACCCGGCCGCATCTACGGTCATCGCCTTGCTGATGAAGCCGTTGAACAGAGGCAGGCCCGAAATGGAAAAGGCCCCTACCATATAGAGGATCATCGTCCAGCGCATCTTGTTTTTCAATCCGCCGAGATCAACCAGCTTTGTTGTGCCGGTGGCATAGAGCACTGCACCTGCACCCATAAACATGAGTGATTTATAGAGAATATGGCTGTAGGCGTGAGCGGCCGAACCGTTAAGCGCCATTTCGGTGCCGATCCCGATACCTGCCACCATAAACCCGACCTGGCTGACGATGTGATAGGCCAGGATTTCCCTCATATCCTTGCAGATCACCGCGTAAAGCACACCGTAGATGGCCATGGCCGCACCGAACCAGGTGAGCAGCTCCCAGCCGGGAAAGACCCGGAGCAGCACATACACAGCCGATTTGGTGGTAAACGCACTCATGAATACCGCCCCGGTAATGGTTGCTTTGGGATAGGCATCGGGCAGCCAGACGTGCAGCGGTATGACGGCGGCATTAATGGCAACCCCGATCAGTATCAATACGGCCGCTGTCGATTCAAAGTCGCTGAATGTGGTGACAGCAATGGACCCGGTAGTCGCCAGGTGCCATAAAATTCCGGCCAGCAGGATTCCTCCTCCGAGGACGTGGAAGATCAGGTAACGCATTCCGGCTCCATCGCTTTCGGGAGTCCGGCGGGCCCAGACCAGCCAGGTGGAACTGATGGCCATCAACTCCCAGTAGACCAGCAGCGTAAAGAAATCACCGGCATAGGTAACACCAATGGCACTTCCGGCATAGACAAGCGCGGCAATCTGTTGTCCCAGATCCCTGATATGCCATGCATAGATACCGGCTATCAGTGCCGTAGCAGCAAAAATGATTCCGAAAAGCCGGCTCAGAGCGTCCACCTGCATCAGTACCAGCTCAAGGCCTGCAAGAGACCCTGTTACCTCATATCCGTCCGGCCTGCCAAAGACGACTACAAGGGCAGCAATCGGAAAGATGAGAAAGACGGAACTTCGCAGTTTTTCCGGTATCAGCGGGAGGACAAGTGCTCCCAGGATTAATATAATTCCCGGTATGGTGATAAACTCAGCGATCATAATAGTCTGGATCTCGCTTCACAAGGTTGTTGGAAATAAATTTTGCTACATAAATGATGGCCAGGCACGACAGGAAGCCCCAGAGGGCATAAAATGCCGGTACGGCGTTCCACCAGTGGCTGTCGTAATCGGCCAGTACGGTAAATTCAAGGATAAGAGTGATCAAAAAGAGTATGCCAAGAGCGATCCATTGCCAGTTTTTCATCAGGTACCTCCGTTAAATATGGCGTTGCTGATGGCGCTTGCCAGTTCAAAAAAGTGGAAAAACAGATCCGGAAACAGCCCGAATACAATAGACAGAATGGCGGTAACCATAATCGGAACGACCATAAAGGGGGAGGCCTCTCCGTATTTTTCAAGTTCCGGCCCGCCTTTCTTGAAATAGGCCCTCCAGATAATCGGGAAGAAATACCCGACATTCAGCAGCCCGCTGATCACCAGGATCAGAACCGGGACCAGCATACCGCCTTCCAGGGAGCCGATGGCCAGGTACCATTTGCTTACAAATCCGTTCAGCGGTGGAATTCCTGCCAGACCCATTGAGCCGATCACAAAGGCTCCCATCGTCCATGGCATCACCTTGGCAATGCCGTTCAGGTCACTGATATTTTCTTTGTGCAGATTCACATAGATTGCCCCGGCACAAAAGAAGAGGGTAATCTTCATGGTGGCGTGCGCGGCGATATGCATAATACCGCCGGTCATGCCCAGCGGAGTGATCAGGGCAGCCCCGAGCACGATGTAGGACAAATGACCGACCGTGGAATAGGCCAGCCGCCGTTTGAGGTTGTCCTGCCGGAAGGCGAGAAGTGACGCGCATATAATGGTAATGCCGGCAATGACCATCAGGATATCGTTGAGGCTGTAATCGGCCATCGCGTCACTGCCAAATACATATCCGACGACCCGGATTATTCCGAATACCCCCGACTTTACCACTGCTACCGCATGCAGCAGGGCACTTACCGGGGTGGGTGCCACCATGGCCGTTGGCAGCCAGGAGTGGATCGGCATGATTCCGGCTTTCACACCCACTCCCCCCAGGAAGAGCATGAAGACCGCCAGCATCATGGGAGCCGAAATATCGAGCCCGCCGTAAACACCGCCCGGCCTGAAATCCATGGTGCCGGTCAGGTAATAGGTCATTGCGGCCGCGGCTACCAGCATAAGGCCGGCCGTAAGGGTGTAGGCCAGGTATTCGCGTCCGCCGGCAATCGCTTCCTTGTTTTCCTTATGGATGACAAGCGGGTAGGTGGCGAGCGTCAGAATCTCGTAAAAGATGACAAACGTAAGCAGGTTCCCGGAAAAGGCAATGCCGATCGTGGATGATAAACAGACGGCAAAACTTGCAAAATATCGCGTTTGTTTTTTTTCACCGGCGCCACGCATGTAGCCGATCGAATAAAACGAGGTGAATATCCAAAGCCCGGAAGCGATCACTGCAAAAAAGACTCCGAAAGGATCGGCCGCCAGTTGCAGCGGCACATTCGGGGCGATCTCAATAATATCGAGTACGACGGTTTCTCCCCGCACGGCAGACGGCAGCAGCATCAGCACGAGGCCAAATTTGATCACGGCTGCGAGAATGGTCCAGAATTCACGCAGATTGGGCCTGTGGGAGCTGAGCAGTATCGGCACAACCGCTACCAGGGAAACCAATACAGCAAATAATGGTACGTACGTTAGTTCCATTTATAAATGGTCAATTAGATAATTTCAAATCGTTTGTTAATCTGTACTTTACTCTATGAAAGTTGAACGTATGCAAGGCGAAATTAAAAACCGGACGGTATCATATTCATAATCATAGCAACAATGGCTACGTTAAAGATTCCGATTAAAATAAGTCCGACGGCAAATACCATTGTCGGGTAAAGCATCGACGGCTGTACTTCATTATTTTCTCCAACATGATCCTGTACCGGCACTTCGTCATCGGGATTTTTCATATACACTTTTTCGAGTACTCTGAAGAAGTAGACGGCATTCAGCAGTGAACTGATCAGAATAACGGCAAGAAAGAGCCAGTTATCGGCTTCCACCGTGCCGAGTACCAGGTACCACTTGCTGAAAAACCCGGCCAGCGGCGGCAGTCCGACCATCGAAATGGCAGCCACGGAGAATGAAAACATCGTCCACGGGTATTTTCTCCGGTAGGAGTGTTCGAACAGGCTGATATCGGAGTGGCCTTCCTTGTGCCTCAGGTTGGCGGCCACCATAAAGAGACACGCTTTCATAACGGCGTGATTTAGAATATGCAGCAATGCACCGATAAAACCGAACGGGTTGGCCAGGCTGATTCCCATGATGATATACCCGATCTGGGAAATACTGGAATAAGCGAGCATCCGCTTCAACTCATTTTGTGCAATAGCCATGATGGATCCGTACAGTATTCCGATGCATGCAAGCACTCCGACAGTGTAGGAGATCGGAACCACCAGGTCGAGCAGCTCAATACCGAACAGGTAAAGCATTACACGGATCAAAACATAGGCGGCGACCTTCGTGCCGATCGGTGCGATGAGAGCCGAGGAGGAAGAAGCGGCATAGGTATAGGAGTCGGGCAGCCAGCCGTGCATCGGGAACAGGGCTGCCTTGGTGCCTATACCAACAATCATCAGAATCACTGCGGTGATGACGGCCGTGTTGCCGGCAAATTCAGGCAGCATCGGTGCCATGTCGATGATGTTCAGCGTACCGGTAACCGTGTACAGAAAACCGACACCAAGCAGATACAGGGTTCCTCCGGCCGTGCCGATAATCAGGTAACGGAATGCTGAAAACGGTGCTGCCCTGTCGCCGATGGCTATCAGTGCATACATCGACAGGGATGCGATCTCCAGGAATACAAACAGGTTGAACAGGTCGCCGGTTAAAACCATCCCGTTGAATCCGAGCATCAGGAGCATGGCGACACTGTAATAGGCCATCTGCTTGTTCGGAAATTCGTTGACGGCCAATTGCCTGGAGTGGATCAATACGATAAATGCGATGACGTTGATCACCACGATCACAAATGCGGAGAGCCCGTCGTAGACGAATTCAATACCGACGGGCGGTTCCCAGCCGCCAAACAGGTACCTGAGAGGGATTTCATTCAGGTAGTAGATAAAACCATACACCGAAAAAACGGCTGAAATTCCGGCTCCAAGTGAGGCCAGCGGCTGACACAGTTCCCTTTTCCAGATTCCAAAAAGGGGAATCAGCACTGAAAATGCCAGGAAATTCAGGGATATGATTGCCGGTAAATGTGTCTCGATCATTGAATCTGCTCCAGAATTTCTTCTTCGTCAAGCGTTTTGTATCGGTTGTAGGTGGCCACGAGCAGGGCGAAGGCAACGCCAAGTGTCGCAACACCTACCACAATAGCTGTGAGCATCAGCGTATGCGGCAGGGGATTCAGGTAATTGGCTACTTCTGCTGTCGGGATCCCGGGATCGCGCACCGGCACGGTTGCATCCCATTTGGAGCCGATTGAAACCCAGAACAGGACGACAGAAATTTGCAAAATCGTTAGTCCAATTGTTTTTTTGACGAGATTTTTTTTGAACATAATTCCGTACAGTCCAATGCAAAGCAGGATGATGGTTAGCCAGTACGCGTAATGTCCTAGTATAAAATCAAACATAATCTTCACCTCTTGCCATGTGGTCGTAAATCATTACAAGGATGGCCATTACAGCAATGCCGATCCCGATTTCAATTACAAGAATTCCATAATACCGCAGTTCAGCCGGACTCAGGTCGCCCGGAAAAGGAAGTGCTTCATAGTCCAGAAAATAGCCGCCGTATAAAACAGCCACAAAACCGGCGAGAAAATAGACTATCACCCCGATGGCAGCCAACGGTGTTGTGAAAAATTCCCGGATTTGAAGCCGTGAGATAATTCGTCCCCCGGATATGCGGATCAGAATTATTGAAGATGCCAGGAGCGCCCCGCCCTGGAAACCACCGCCGGGACTGTAGTGCCCGTGAAAAATCACATAGATACCAAACAGCATGATGTACGGGCTCAGCAGCCTCGCTCCCAAAAGTACGATCGGACTTTCAAACTGTTCTCTCATACCGGACGAAATTTTCTTAAAATGAGCAGGCAGATCAAACCGGCAGCAAAAACAACCACCTGTTCGCCAAACGTATCAATACTTCTGTAGTCGCCCAGGACAACCGTTACCATGTTGGGGGTATTGGCATCGTTGTAGGCTTCGCGGATAAAATAGCTTCCGGCAACTACGGTATCGGTGATGCTTCTTTCTTGATGCATCCGGTTGTCGGGGTCGGCCCTGTCGGGCAGTCCCATCGATCCGTAGATCATCAACCCTGCAAACGCAGCCAGTATGAGTATTTTAGCGTATTTCAAAGTTCAGTTCGTTGTTTGTTTCATTGAAGTTTGCTCATCATTAAACGTATGGATGAGAGGCGTGGCCGGTTGTTAATCATTGGTTTTAATCGTCGTTTGATAAAGTGCGACTATAAATAGAATTCCGGTAACACCCGCCCCGATCACGGCTTCTGTAAACCCCACATCAATCCCGCCCATGGCTGTAAACATCAGGGCCATGGTAAAGCTGAAGATCGTCAGGGTAACCACGGCAATCAGCAGGTCTTTCGCTTCAAGTGCGACAATGGCCGTAAGAATCAGAAACAGAAAAAGAACCAGTTCAACTTCCCAGATCATGGCTCAACCTCCTGTGTTTCGGAATTGTTATTCGGTTGTTCCGGGCCGTTCAGTATCGGTTTTATACCGCGTACATATGCAGCCCTGGCAAGGGCGTGTGTTCCAATCGGGTTGGAAAGCATCACAAAGACCACAATCAGGGTAAGTTTCACACTGTTTATCGTAAAACCTTCAAAGACAATGAGCCCAAGAATGACCAGCATGATGCCAAGCGTATCCGATTTGCTCACTGCATGTGTTCGCGAGTAAAAATCGGGCAGGGTAATAACACCCATGCTCCCCACAAACATGAAGAAAATGCCGGCCACAATCAGTATGATGCTTAAAATGCTCTGGATTTCCATTATTGGTCGTCAATCCGTTTTGTGGTTACAAATTTGGCAATGGTTAAAATTCCAATAAATCCGAGAATCGCATATGCAAGCGTGATGTCAATAAACATATCGATCCGGCCGTAGATGTATCCCAGTAATGTAATCAGCACAATCGTTTTGGCGGCAATGGCATTGGTACCCATCAGCCGGTCATATATGGTAGGCCCCTGGACAACCCGTATAAGCGGGATGGCGATAATAATTGCCAGAACAACGGTGCTGTATAGAAAAAACTGGGTCATCTTTGTTTGATCTGATCTTCTTTGTTGATGATTTCAATGTCATGAATCACCGGTCGCTCTTCATTGGAAAAGAGTTTGAAAACTTTTTTGGGCATGGTGTCGCTGGTAATGCCCTGGTATGATTTGGGCGTGAGTGCGTGGACGATGAACTCATTGCCGGTTATTTTTATCGTAAGTGTTCCCGGGGTAAGCGTAATGGAATTGCCCAGAATCATACGGGCGTGTGCACTTGGCAAGTTTACTTTGAATTTTATGATATAGGTCTCGACCTGCCTCCAGGGGAACAGGATGACTGCTGCAACGTGCAAGCCGGCAAGTACAATTTCTTTCAACAACCAGAGGACATAAAAGGGCACATAGTAAAAACGAAGTTCTCGCAGATCATCCATCTCATCGTCGAAGAACTTGTGCAGCTTGAGCTTGTGATTTACTGCTATTACAATGGCGACACTGATCACACCCTGCGTAATCTGCATCGGCTTATAAATACCGCTCATGATGAGCCAAAATGCCATTAGAGCAATAAACGATAAAAAGAGGTTTAAAATGGATAACTGCTTCATCTGCAGTATTACAGGTTAGTGTAGTTTCAAATTGCCCGCTAAAAAATCTGCCCAAACATAAAAAAGTATAGTCTATACAGTAAAGCTTTATTTTACTTGTGGAGATTTAAGAGAGCCAAAGATAATAAACGAGTTACATCAGTTTCCATATTTATTTGGGAATATTCTGCAAATTACTCTAACCCGCTTTTTCACCAAGCTCATTCTTTGTACGCGAAACGAAATCTTTCCCTCAGCAAAGCGAAGCTAAAATACGTCAGGTTTTTCTGGTGTGGCCGGATTACAGTAAAAAAGTCCCTTATGCAGTCGAGGGATTTCACATTAAAAATATGGCTTCAGCCTTCTCGCCATTCTGAATGATGTAGTTCGGGGTGTGAGAGGGGACTAATTTCGCAGCGCTGGACAAATTGTTGTTAAATATTTTAGCGTAATTTGAGAAATCTTACCGGTATACAAGTGGTTAAACTATTCAAAATATTAACTGTGAATAATGCAGGTTAGAAAAGATAGCCAATTCAGGGTCTTTTGAGTTTATGTTGAAAGAGTTTTTTGTATCTTTGCCATCTCTGAATTTTTGGCTACCTTTTTAGCCGATTTTTTATGCGCCAAAACTAATTAACCAACTGGATGGATTTACCC
The DNA here is from genome assembly GCA_007118695.1 of Balneolaceae bacterium. Lineage (GTDB taxonomy): Bacteria > Bacteroidota > Rhodothermia > Balneolales > Balneolaceae > SKRC01. The sequence continues at coordinate 44,037 of SKRC01000085.1, forward strand.
ACAGCGCTAATTTGTTTGATTATTGGTCTTCCATTGGCCGGCTTTTTGATCAATGGGATACTGGGCCTGGCCTCTGAAGAATATAGAGAGCGTAAAACCCTGATTGGAACACTCTCTACTGCCGCGGTCTTTATTCCATTTTTCATTTCCTGCTACCTTTTTCTTGTCACCTCTTCGGACGCCTCGGCCGTAGTCGTTACACTGTTTACCTGGATTGATGTCGGGACACTTACGGTCGATATTGCCTACCGGATCGATCAGCTCTCGCTGGTAATGGCCCTGGTTGTTACGGGTGTCGGCGCCTTTATCCATCTCTATTCCATGGGATACATGGCGCATGATGAAGGCTACTGGAAGTTTTTCGCCTACCTGAATCTGTTTATTTTTGCCATGCTCAACCTGGTGCTCGGCAACAACTTGCTGCTGTTGTTTCTCGGTTGGGAAGGGGTAGGGCTGTGTTCCTATCTTCTCATCGGGTTCTGGTATACCGACATGGCAAAATCGGTTGCCGCCAAGAAAGCCTTTATTTATAACCGGGTGGGTGATTTTGCCTTTTTGGTCGCCATGTTCATGGTCTTTCAAACCGTGGGAAGCCTGGATTTTGATGTAATCCTCGGCAATCTCGAGGCGTTCTCCAGTGAATACTTGTTTTGGATTGGCCTGCTGATGTTTATCGGGGCCACCGGAAAAAGCGCCCAGATCCCGTTGTTTGTCTGGCTTCCTGATGCGATGGCAGGCCCGACTCCGGTATCGGCATTGATTCATGCGGCGACGATGGTAACCTCGGGGATCTACCTGATCACCCGGCTGTCGGATATGTTTGTGCTGACCCCGGAGGTGATGCTGATAATAGCTGTGATCGGTGGATTGACCGCAATTGTCGCGGCAACCATTGCCATCACGCAAAACGATATCAAGCGTGTACTGGCCTATTCAACCGTCTCCCAGCTGGGGTACATGTTTCTGGCTCTCGGAGCAGGTGGATTTACCGCTGCGATGTTCCACCTGGTGACCCACGCCTTCTTCAAAGCGTGCCTCTTCCTCGGTTCCGGCTCGGTTATCCATACAATGGAACATGTGGAACACGGGTTGCACAAGGAGGGGAAAGATGTCCATTTCGATCCCCAGGACATGCGTTTCATGGGAGGCCTGAAAGAGTACATGCCTTCCACCTATAAAACTTTTTTGATTGCCACCATTGCCATTGCCGGTATTCCTCCCCTGGCCGGTTTCTTTTCCAAGGATGAAATTTTGATGCATGCATTCAGCGCCGGACTGGGTGAATACGCCGGCGCCATGTACTTTATATTATGGGGGGTGGGCATAGTAACTGCATTTTTGACTGCATTCTACATGTTCCGCCTGACATTTGCCACTTTCCACGGTTCATTCAAGCTGCCGGAAAAGCTGCCTGAAGCGGCCGGTGCCGAACGACATCTGCATGAGAGTCCGTCGAATATGACGATTCCATTGTGGGTCCTCGCGGTTGCATCCATTGTGGGAGGGTTCATTGGGATACCCAATTTTATAGTAGAGACATTTACGGGGCAGCCGGCTAATGTTAACCTCCTGCACCAGTGGCTCGAGCCGATTGCCGCAGACTACCCGATTGTGATGGGCAAGGCACTCGAATGGGTGTTGATGGCCCTGGCTGTTGCCATTGCTGCCACTGCCGTTTATGTGGCATTTAAGATGTACGGGCATGGCCAGCAGGATGAGTCGGATGCCAAACTTGCACAACGCTTTGGTGGCCTTTACCAGGTCTGGAAAGAGAAATATAACCTGGATGAGTTTTATGAAGGTTTGGTTATCAACCCGACAGTCCGTTTTTCCGAGCGTGTACTGGCGGTATTCGATATGAAAGTAGTGGATGGAACCGTCAATGGTGTTGCCGGCACGGTCCGGCTCTTTGGCAGTCTCTTCCGGTACATCCAGAGTGGGGTTGTATCAAATTACGCACTGTTCCTGGTAATCGGGGTCATTCTCGTGCTTTGGATGGTGGTCTTTTAATTGGGAGAGTCGATTCGTCAGAATATGCCGGCTGAATGGCCGCCAGGATCTCCCGGATGGATATAAAGTTTTTATAAAAAGCAATGGACATACTACTAAACATCACAATATATCTTCCTCTGCTGGCAATTGCGGCCGTGATATTGGTGCGTACCGATCAGGCTGTGAAATGGGTGAGCCTGGCCGCCACGTCCGTTACGTTTTTCCTCTCCCTGCTGCTGATTTTTAATTTTGATACAGCCAATTCCCATATCCTGCAATTTGTCACGGAAGGCCCCGAGATTATACCGGGTTATGATATTAAATACCTGGTAGGGCTTGACGGGTTGAACCTGCTGCTTTTTATGCTCACCACCCTGTTCGGGCCGATCGCCATCCTCTCCTCCTGGAACTCGGTGACCAAGCATTTGAAAGGATATTATTCCATGCTTCTGTTGTTGCAGACAGCATCCCTTGGGGTTTTTGCCGCTCTCGATCTGATCGTCTTCTATGTATTTTTTGAACTTTCACTGATCCCGATGTATTTCCTGATCGGTATCTGGGGCGGGGCAGAAAGAATCATGGCGACGATCAAGTTTTTTATCTACACGCTGGCCGGATCACTGATCATGCTGGTGGCATTGATCTACCTCGGCTTTCATGCCGGAGGTGTGCATGCCGAGTATATCTTCACCGCTGACTGGCGGTTTATTTCAAGCCCGGAGTATCAGATCGGATTGGTCGAGCAGACCTACATGTTCCTGGCATTTGCCCTGGCATTTTGCATCAAGGTACCGCTATTTCCGTTTCATACCTGGCTGCCGCATGCCCATACCGAGGCACCAACGGCCGGTTCGGTTATCCTGGCCGCAATCATGCTGAAAATGGGGACCTATGGCCTGGTCCGGGTCTGTATGCCGGTATTCCCCAATGCATTCATGGAATTTGCATCCTGGTTTGCAATACTGGCGATTATAGGCATTATCTATGGCGCCCTGGTGGCCATGGTTCAAAAAGATGTCAAAAAGCTTGTGGCCTACTCCTCGGTCAGCCACCTTGGGTTTGTAGTACTTGGGATCTTTGCCCTGAACACTGTTGCCGTGCAGGGGGCTGTGATTCAGATGATCAATCACGGACTGTCTACAGGGGCTCTCTTCCTGTTGGTTGGGATGATCTATGACCGGCGCCACACGCGAATGATCAAGGATTTTGGCGGCATAGCCAAAGTCGTTCCGGTCTTTGCCGTTTTCTTTCTGATCACAACACTCGCCTCCATCGGGTTGCCGGGGTTGAATGGATTTATCGGAGAGTTTTTGATTTTGACCGGGGCATTCTTTTCCGAGTTGTACGATAATAGTATCTATGCTGTTCTCTCAGCGCTTGGGGTTATACTGGCGGCAGTTTACATGCTCTGGATGTACGAGAGGGTTATGCTGGGCTCCATCACCAACGATGAAAACAAGAAGATGAAAGACCTGAACTTCAGGGAGATAGGGTTGCTTGTTCCCCTGGTGCTGTTCATGGTTTGGATTGGCATCCGGTCGGAAGATTTTACCCGCTATTCGGAAGTTTGGGTTGACAATTTTATTGATGTGACTGAAACAAAGAGTGTGGCTGTTCTGAAGGAAGCACAGAAAGATGATCTTCCCGGATGGACGGCAGCGTTTTATAACCTGGACGAAGAGTCGGATGAACTGGAAGTTGAATTGGTACAAATACAAGGAGGGCTCAAATGAAGCCTCTAAGCGAAGATGAACTCAATCAGGTACTTGCCGGAACGTTGACTGCCTGGAAATTCAAGGATGATAAAATCCACCGCAGCTTTACTTTCGGAAACTTCAGGGAAGCTGTGGCATTTATTGTCCGGATCGGTTTTATCGCCGAAGATCAGATGCATCATCCCGAATTGTTCAATGTCTATAACAGGGTGAAAATTTCGCTTTGTACGCACGATGCAGATGACAAGGTAACCGAGAAAGATATCAAACTGGCAGAGGCGATCGAAGAGATCTACAAGAAAGACTAAAATGGACTACCTGTACGATTTAAATACGTTTATACCCGCAACCATCGCCGCCGCCGCCGGGCTTGTTGTGCTCATGCAATCGGTGTACAAGGTGAAAATCAACACCATCTTTGGCGTTACGGTTTTTTCACTTGTTGTGGCACTATTATTTGCACTCAGGGATCTGTTCGGCCCGGTTGGAACATCTTTTTATGATATGGTTGCCTACGGCGGGACGGCTGCTTTCGGCACTCTGCTGGTTATCACCGGAACTCTGTTTTGTGTGTTGATTTCACGCGATTACCTGGAAGCCATCGATCATCATTATGGAGAAGTGTACGCCATGATCCTGTTTGCAACGACCGGAATGGTGGGGCTTGCCGTATCAAACGATCTTATCATGCTATTTGTCGGCCTGGAAACCATGTCGATTTGTCTTTATGTATTGGCGGGATTGATCAAAGAAGAAAAAACCGGTGCTGAATCGGCATTGAAATACTTTCTTCTTGGGGCTTTTTCAACCGGTTTTCTGCTCTATGGTATTGCCCTGATCTATGGGGCAACAGGATCCACGAACTATGCGGATATTACCGCCCTGACGGACATCAGTCCGCTTTTTATGGCGGGGTCTGCGCTGCTGCTGGTTGGATTTTTCTTTAAAATCTCCGCTGTTCCTTTTCATATGTGGACACCCGATGTCTATCAGGGCACACCGACTACACTAACAGCCTATTTTGCCACTGCTTCGAAGGCGGCTACCTTTGTAGCACTAATTCTTGTGATGTCGCGCATGATGCCTGAAATAGAAGGGGTGGGATGGACGCAAGCGATTTCGGTTATCGCCATCATAACGATGATACTCGGCAACCTGATTGCCTTGGTGCAGGACAATGTAAAAAGGATGCTGGCCTATTCCAGTATCGCACATGCCGGTTATCTGCTGGTTGGCCTGGCTGCCGGTACCGCCGATGGCTACACAGGCGTGCTCTATTACCTGTTTGCCTACACGGTGATGAACATCGGGGCTTTTGGTGTAATCGCCTTTTATGAACGCAATCAGGCCCTCGATTTCACAGATGTGAACAACTATGCCGGACTGGGTTATAAGCAGCCGGTAATGGCGGTCCTGTTATCCGTATTTTTGTTTTCGCTGGCCGGGATTCCGCCGTTTGTAGGATTTTTGGCCAAATATTATGTATTTGCCGCGGCCGTTAATGCCGGGCACATTACCCTTGCAGTGGTCGGGGTGTTGACGACCGCCGCCAGTGTGTATTACTACTTGCGGGTGATGGTCTTTATGTACTTCCGGGAGCCACATAAAGAATTTGACCTGGTTAACCCCGGTGCGATCTTCAAATATGCCCTGATCGTGCTCTGTGTATTGACGGTCTATTATGGTGTGGAGCCGGTGTTTCCGATGGGGAGTTTGATTGAACTGCTTACCTCTTATTATACGGAAACGGGGCCGGCAGGAATGGCAGGACCATAGTCTGGGAATCCCGGCATGGAATCCTCTTGGAGTTCTTGCTTCTATTTAAGCTCTTGAATCTTTACCTGTAGGGGACAAAAAAGGTTTCGGCTTTTTAGTGGTTGCATTGCTTCCTTGGCCGGAAATGCCTAACTTACAAAACTCTGTTGCCGGCGATACGACTCCGTAATTGATCGGCGACTGTTTCACTAAAGAAACAACCTAAGAAACCAAGTATGAAAAAATTTTTTTACGAGTTAACGTATATCATAGACCCTGTCCTTGAAGAGGATAAGTTCAAAGAGGCCGTCGATAAAGTAAACAAGCTTATCGAAGATAATGGCGGTGAAATTATTGAAATCGATGAATGGGGGATACGAAAACTGGCCTATGAAATGGATGGCAAAGGCAATGGATACTTTGTTAATCTGTATTTTGAAGCCCCGGCAGAAGCCATCGGCCCTATCGAACGAAATATCCGGATCAGTGATGAATTTATGCGCTATCTCACCCTGAAGTATGATGCCAAAATGTTGAAGCATTATGACTTGAGGAAAAAAGGCGAAAAGCCGGCACTGATCGACGAAGTTGAAGAAGAGGAAGAGGAAACCGAAGACTAACAAAGGCATTTAGAACTATGATTAAAAATCCATCACATCCGAAAAAAGGCCACCTGAAAACCAAAGAGTGCCGGTTTACCAGGTCAAATTTCGTTTATATCGACTACAAAGAAGTAGAGGTATTAGAACGCTTTATCAATGATCAGGGGAAAATATTACCCCGAAGAGTTACTGGAACCAGTGCAAAGTTCCAACGGCAGCTTAACAAGGCAATACGAAGGGCCCGTTTTATGGGGCTGTTGCCTTATGTTGCTGAAAACATACGTTAATTATTAGGATATAACAGATTTCGATTATGAAGGTAATTCTGAAAGAAGATGTAGATAAACTGGGAAGTGCGGGTGAAGTGGTAGATGTAAAACCGGGCTATGGCCGGAACTACCTGATTCCGACTGCAAAAGCAGTGATGGCAACGGAAGGCGCCATTCGAGAGATAGAAAACAGAAAACGTCAGGCTGCAATGAGGGCGGAGCTTACCATTGATGCGGCCAAAGAGCTTGCCGAGCAACTGGAAACTACCTCATTGACCATTCCTGTTAAAACCGGTGAAGATGACAAAATTCATGGTACGGTAACCAACATCCATGTCGCTGAAGCTCTTGAAGAGCGTGAGATCCTGGTAGATCGCCGCAATATCTCGATCGACCAGGAGATTAAGACACTTGGCGAGTATACCGCAACAGTGGAACTTGTAGGTGAGCTGAAGCCAAAGGTCAAAATCTGGGTAGTCAAGGATGATTCATGAATGGGCCGATGTATAGTTGGTTGAAATGAAAGTTACAGTAGCCACGTATCAGGTTGTTTTAATGGGGATCATCCTTTGGATGTTATCCCCATTTTTAGTTTATGCTCAGCTTGCCGATCCGGTTACTTTCAAGCTGAACAACGAGAATCTGCCACAGTCGGTGACAGCCGGAACCGTTTTTTACATCACGGTTGATGCAACCATTGAAGAAAACTGGCATTTGTACTCTATCCTTAACGATCCTGCAGACGGCCCTATACCCACTACGTTTGCCTCTGCGGGCAGCGACATGATTATCGCAGGGGATATAACGGAATCAGCGGCACAAGTTTCTTACGATCCAAATTTTGATACCGAATTGGGTTTACACTCTCAAACTGCAAGTTTTCAGGTGCCAATTTTATTCCAGCCGCATCTTCAGGGGCCACAAAAAATCGGTATACTTATCCATTATCAGGCCTGTGATGACATCTCATGCCTGCCGCCAAAAACAGTGCTTGTTTCGGAGCCGGTGGAGGTGAAACCATGCGGTGATGAGTTGTCGGGATCGGCTCCCGGAATTGAAGATTTTGGGGTCGGAACCGGTGTGCCCGGGCACGAAAACAGTGATCACGGCCCGGGAAGTAACTTGCCTGGATGGCCATATTCATTGGCGGGACTGTTAATTTTATTGATAATTTCACTTGCATTAATCCGTTACAGCAAAATAAGATAGGCGATTTATTTTTAGTGAATTATTTCTGTAAATTCATTAGTGAAAAAAGAAGCTGAAGTTTTGCTATCATTTTCGTTCTTTATAGGTAGGAACAGGCTTCGGGGAATGTTGTTTTATTGCAATTCAATAAATAAAAGATTCTGTGAAGTTCAGTTTCCACGGGTTAACAAAGTAAAATTGCGTATTAATTCAATGTCGTTCGTTTGTTAACTTTGACATTTAGTTTGAAATGATCTATCATTTTGCTTTCTTTTTAAGCCCTTTAACCAAAACACATAAGCGGAGTAATCTATGACATCATCAATAGCTCTCTTTTTGCTTCAGGCTGGAGCTGATGCTGGTTTTTTTAATGTAATTGTTGAAAGATTCAACGAAGGTGGAGATTGGATGTGGCCTGTATTAATTGCCTTGATACTGGGTTTGGCCATTTTCCTGGAGCGTATCATTACGCTAAATCTCTCCGATATAAACACACGTAAATTTATTCTCGAAGTGCAGGAAGCTCTCCAGGAAGGGGGTATTGATGCTGCTTCTGAGGTATGTGCCAAGACCCGGGGTCCTGTTGCATCTGTCTTTCAGGCTGGCCTGATGCGTGCAGATGAAGGCATGGATGCCGCTGAAAAAGCTATTACTACGTATGGCTCTATCGAAATGAGTTTCCTGGAAAGAGGGCTCGTTTGGCTTTCTCTCTTTATCTCGATCGCACCACTGCTCGGATTCCTCGGTACTGTAGTAGGTATGATTGAAGCCTTCGATGCGATTGAAGCCGCTGCTGATATCTCACCGAGTATTGTAGCCGGTGGTATTAAAGTTGCACTTTTAACTACCGCCAGTGGTCTTATGGCCGGTATAATTCTGCAGATCGGATACAACTATTGTGTCTCGAAAATTGACCGTCTTATTGCTGAAATGGAAGAGAGTTCAGTAACTCTTCTCGACTCTATTGTCGCAGTCAAGGAAGGCAAGCAGATTGTACCTCCAAAAACTGATACTGATGAAGGAGAAGCGTAATCAGTAATCAGAACCATAATTTCAACCACCATACAGAGGAGTAGACCATGGTCGAAGTAATTTTTCTTGGACTGGGGCTCGGGTTATTAATTATCGGAGTCATCGCCATCTTTGCTGCAGGCATCAGAAATGTAACACTGGGTAAGTCAAGTGTCAAAAGAGTGCTTGTAATGGTAATACCGTTTGTCATTTTTGGCATTGCCTATGCTACCACCGGATCGGTGAATGAGGGCGGTATTGTTACTATGATGATCATGATGGGGGCAATGATTTTGGCTATTGCCTTCACCGGCCTAAAAGGAACTTTTAAATTGTAGAGGAAACATGCTTTTAAAAAAGCGACAAAGAGACGATGTCGAAATTGAAGGCTCTTCAATGGCCGATATCGCCTTTTTGCTACTTATCTTTTTCCTTGTTGTAACGACTATTGATGTCGATACCGGGATCGGGCTGGTTTTGCCACCCATTCCGGACGATATTGAACCGCCGCCAATTCGGGAGCGTAACATGCTTCGCATTCTGGTGAATGCCCAGGGCATGATTCTGCTGGATGACGATCCGGTTTCAACAGCCGAAGTCAGACCGCGAGTCAAGGAGTTTGTGGATAATCCGACAAATGATCCGAATCTTTCGGAATCTCCCGACGATGCAATCGTATCGATCAAAACCGACCGGCAAACCCCTTACAGCGTTTATATCGATATGCTCGATGAAGTAATGGGTGCCTACAATGAATTGCGGAACGAGGCTTCAATGGATCGGTTCGGGGTGCCATACAGTGCATTGGAAGAGGACAGCATACAACAAGAGCAAATACGGGAACTTTATCCCAAACGAATTTCAATCGCAGAACCTGACGAAGGGTAAATTATGGCTCATTTTCAGAAAAAATCAGCGAATACAAAAGAAAGCATACCAACGTCGGCGTTGCCCGATATCATATTCATGTTGCTTATCTTTTTCATGGTCGTAACCGTTCTTCGCGAAGTTGAACTACAGGTTCAAATCGAGTTTCATCATGCGGAAAACATTGAAAAAATCGACCAGAAACGTCTGGTAAGTTATGTCTATATCGGCCCTGAAAGGTTAGGCGGTGGCCAGCTCGGAGATACTGCAGTGCAGATCGATGATGCCATTGTAGATGACATGGGGGCAATACGTCAGATTATGTACGATAAACTGATGGAACAACCACGGCTTATCGTCTCACTGCGTGTCGACAGGAATTCTGAATTCGGAGTAATCACCGATGTGCAACAGGAACTCAGGCACGCCGGTACATTGCGGATCAATTATTCCACACTCCGGCAATTGTAACCTGACATACAGCATTAATTTTCACTAAAAAGGCATCTATTCCGATCCGGTCGGGGTACATGCCTTTTTTATTTTCAATTCATGCAAGAACAAGACTTTCAGACGATTCATGATATAGGTATTCGTTCGCTGTATGACAGATTGAAGAAATACAGCGGGGCTTCCAGGGATGAGATAATACCGGCCAAGGTGAAAAATTCCAGTATCAAAGCCCCGAACAAAAACGAAAATGGCAGGCTGATATCGGCATCCGGAATCTATCTCGAAGGGGTTCATTTCGACCTGGTATATACCCCGCTGAAACACCTGGGCCATAAATTATTGAGTGCCGCCGCAAGTCATCTTTATGCGGTCAATGGCAGGCCGGTATCGGCCCGGATAGATCTGGCCGTACCCAATAAAATATCCGTGTCGATGCTCGAGCAGATTTACCATGGATTTGATCAGGCTGGTAAAATTTATAACTGTTCGGTCCAGCCCGGCGATACAACGGCTTCCCGTCAGATGCTTGTGGTATCGGTGCATGTTGAAGGCATCGTCCGTGAAGAGGAAATGATTACCCTGGAAGGCTGTTCCACCGGCGATCAAATCTGTGTGACCGGAGACCTGGGCGGGGCGATGGCCGGTTTACGGGTGTTGTTACGCGAGAAACAGGCCTGGCAGGAGAGAGGCGGAGATCATTTTCAACCCGACCTTGAAGAATATGAATATGTGGTGGGAAGACAGCTGATGCCCCTGGCAAGGCACGATCTGGGTGCATATTATGAGAAAGCAGAGGTGCATCCAACCAGCCAGGTCGATGTGAGTCAGGGCCTGATAAACGAAATGCAGTTAATCGCAGAAGCTAATAACCTCGGTTGTGAAATTTTCACCCCAGCAGTCCCCATCAGCCTGGAAACCAGACAAGTGGCTGATGAGATGCAGGAAGATGTAGACCGATATGCATTTTACGGTGGAGAAGACTATGAAATGCTGTTTACTCTCAAAAAAGAGGATGTGGAAAAACTGAAAGCTGAATTCGATGATTTTACGGTGATCGGAGAGATTAAACCGGCTGAATACGGCATTCAATTGAACACGGGTGAAGGCAAATCGATTGACATTGCAAAAGAAAAAAATCAGGGTTTATAATCTACTCGCACACTGCAACGTTATAACTCCAAATGTGCAATTCACACTGTTACAAGAGTGGCGCATGACAATCTAAAAAGCGTTATATTGCTTTCTTATTCTATAGCTGAATGTAATTAAATGCCAAAAAAGAACATCGATTTAAATAAAAAAGATTCTGGTTCGGGGAAGAATAACGGAAAAAGCCCTCGTTTTCCAATATGGATCTATGTGGTATTGTTTTTGGTCATAATCGCCATAAACTTTTATCTGCTTCCTGCAGATACTTCCGAAAGAATAAAATACAGTACTTTCCTGGAGTATGTGGAAAAGGGATACATTGAAGAGATTCTGATTACCAATGGCACCGATATTGAAGGGACATACTCGGAAAAGGCCATTGAGGAGGGGATCATTACCCGGCCGCAGGAATCGGAAGAACGATGGCAGCTGTCGGCTCCGGATGATCAATACAAGAAATTTTATGCAACCATGCTGGAAGGCGATGATATTCGTTCAATGCTGGATGCCAATAATGTGGTCTACGATGTGCGTGTTGAGGAGAGTTGGTGGGGTGGCATATTAATATGGCTGATTCCGATTGCCCTTATCATTGCCTTCTGGGTTTTTATCTTCCGGAGAATGAATCCCGGGCAACAGGTCATGAACATCGGGAAGAATAAAGCTTCTCTCTACGATAAACAGTCGGAAAATAAAGTATCGTTTAAAGATGTGGCCGGACTTCAGGAAGCAAAGGCTGAAGTTGAAGAAGTTGTGGAATTTCTCAAAAGCCCTCAAAAATTCACCAAATTGGGTGGGAATCTGCCAAAAGGTGTAATTTTGGTTGGCCCGCCGGGAACCGGTAAAACCTTGCTGGCCAAAGCAACGGCCGGTGAAGCGGATGTGCCCTTTTTCTCTTTGAGTGGATCGGATTTTGTAGAGATGTTTGTTGGTGTCGGAGCCGCCCGAGTCCGTGACCTGTTCAAACAGGCCAAGGAAAAAGCCCCCTGTATCGTGTTTATCGATGAAATCGATTCCATCGGTCGCAGCAGAGGCAGAGGAATGCAGATGGGATCGAACGACGAGCGCGAGAACACCCTCAACCAGTTGTTGAGTGAAATGGATGGTTTTAATTCCGACAAAGGGGTGATCATCATGGCGGCCACCAACCGCCCCGATGTACTCGACTCTGCCCTGTTACGCCCGGGTCGTTTTGACCGTCAAATCCTGATTGACAAACCCGATTTGAATGGCCGGATCAAGGTATTGGAAGTACACGCTGAAAAACTGAAGCTTTCTGAAAATATAGATCTTAAGGTACTGGCATCGCAAACCCCGGGGTTTGCAGGTGCAGAACTTGCCAATTTGTGTAATGAAGCGGCCCTTTTGGCCGCCCGGCGCGATAAACAAGTGGTGGAAATGGAAGATTTTCAGGATGCCATTGAAAGAGTGGTTGCCGGCCTTGAAAAGAAAAATAAACTGATCAGCCCGAATGAAAGGAAAATCGTGGCTTACCACGAGTCGGGACATGCAATTGTAGGATGGTTTCTGGAACATACCGATCCGGTGTTGAAAGTGAGCATCGTTCCACGAGGTTTTGCGGCTCTCGGCTATACCCTGCAAACGCCACTGGAAGATCGTTTTCTGATGACCGTTGAAGAGCTTAACGACAAGATCTGTGCCCTTCTCGGCGGCCGGGTAGCTGAAGAGATTATATTTGGCAGAATATCGACCGGTGCCCAGAACGACCTGGAAAGAATCACCAACCTGGCTTATGCCATGGTAGCTGAATATGGCATGAGTGAAGAACTGGGTTATCTGTCTCTTACCGATTCCAATAACCCGGACAACAGTTACGGGTTTAACAAGAAGTATTCTGAGAAAACGGCCGAACGCATCGACCAGGCAGTGCAGAACATCATCCAGATAAACTACAAAACGACGTTCGAGCTGTTGAAAAAGCATAAGGATAAACTCGATGAAATGGCACAGTCGTTACTGGAAAAAGAGGTATTAAACCACAATGATTTACGGGAAATGCTGGGAGACAGGCCATCGGGGAATTACCCGGAGGGCATATTTGGCAGCAAGCACGACTCAGCAGCTACGAATGGTTTGAAGGACAAAACAGACGGAGACGGACAGGCTAAAAAAGATGTAGATGAGACATCCGGTCAGAAAGAGCCGGTATCCGATAAAAACAAAGCGACTGCTGAAGATAAAAAACAGTCGGACTCTCAATAGGGATGATAATCGGGGTGCTCATGGAAATTTCAAATCCTGCCCTGTTCCGGAACCGTGCATTACGAATCTTTGTTTTCGTCTGCTGATTAACTAAAAAAGCCCACTGTGATATACATTACCAGAAAAGCGCACTTCAACGCTGCACACCGCTTGCACAATCCGTCAAAAACGGATCAATGGAACAGGGAAACCTACGGTAAATGCAGTCATCCGAACTGGCACGGGCATAACTATATTCTGGAAGTAGTTGTGGCCGGTGAGCCGGACCCCGAAACCGGGTTTGTCATAGATTTGGGTAAGCTATATAAAATCGTGGAACAGGAGATTATCAAACCCTGCGACCATAAAAACCTGAACCTGGATGTGCCATTTCTAAAGGATGTAATTCCTACGACTGAAAACCTGGTCAAAACATTCTATTATCAACTCAAAAATCCGGTTGAAAAGGCAGCAGCAAAGGGATCCATTCTCTATTCTCTGAGGCTCTTTGAGACTGAACGAAATTTTGCAGAATATTGTCCTAATGCTCGTATCTGATATTAACTATTCTGAGTAAAAATATGATATCCACAAGTGTTAAACGATTTTATGATCCAACTTTTACTGTCTCTGATGAATATAAGGACAGCCTTCCCGATTTGCAGAACGGTCCTGCATCATTGATCGAAGGAGCCAATGTACCCATACAACAGGTGGGTATTTCCAATTTCCGCCTGCCACTGCTATATCCGAGACCGGATGGTGAACTTGTCCGGCTCGATACGTCGGTAGATGGGTATGTAGGCCTTCAGGCAGGTAAGAAAGGCATTAATATGAGCCGCATCATACGTACGTTTTATGACTTCAAGGATGATATTTTTCATCCCGATAAGCTTAACGAGGTCCTGAAAGCCTATAAGGAGAAAATGGAGAGCCATTCGGGTTTTCTGAAACTCTCCTTCAGTTACCCTATGATACAGGAGAGCCTGCGGTCAGGACTTCAGGGGTATCAGTACTATGATGTGGCCTTCGAAGGAAAACTGGATGAATACAATAATTTCAGAAAGTATCTGCATCTGCAGTTTGAGTACAGCAGCGCATGTCCCTGTTCATTTGAGTTGGCTGAGCATGCAAGAGAATCCAGAGAAATAGCAGCGATATCCCACAGCCAGCGTAGTGTGGCCAACCTGACGGTCGAACTCAGGGATTCCCTTTTTATAGATGACCTGGTGGAATTGTGCCGAGATGCTCTCAAGACGGAAACCCAGGTAATGGTAAAAAGAGAGGATGAACAGGCCTTTGCCGAAATGAACGGGGCATTTCAGAAGTTTGTGGAAGATGCAGCCAGGCTCCTGTACAGTGAGCTGGACCAGGATTCAAGAATCCGGGACTTTGTGGTTCGTTGTGCCCACCTGGAAAGCCTGCACAGTCACGATGCAGTCAGCCGCATTTGCAAAGGCATTCCTGACGGGCTGCGATAACCCGGATTACCCGATCGCATTTTTGACCAGCCTTTCCTGTTCAACCTGGTGAATTTTCATCTGCCCGGCAGCAGGTGATGCAGACGCCTGACGTCCAACGTATTCCAGTTTTTGTTTCGATTGCAGCAGTGATTTGATTCTGGGTGCAACAAAAGACCAGGCGCCCATATTTCTTGGCTCTTCCTGGCACCAAATGACCTCTTTAACATGACTGTACTTTTTCAGCAGTGAATGTATATCGCGGTCAGGAAACGGGTAAATCTGTTCAACCCTGTTGATGGTTACATGATCGGCCTCTATCTCTTCCTTGTGTTTCAGCAGGTCGTAATAAACTTTGCCGGACGCCAGGATAATTCGGCTGATTTTCTTTTTATCTTTTACATCATCATCTTCGATGAAAGGCTGGAATTTGCCGTTTGCCAGTTCTTCGGCATTGCAGACCGCCAGAGGATGGCGCAGAAGACTTTTTGGCGACATAATGATCAGCGGTTTCTTCTTTTCCTGCAAAGCCTGCTTTCTGAGCACATGGTAGTACTGAGCCGGAGAGGTCAGATTCATCACCTGCATGTTATCTTCAGCACATAGCTGAAGGAACCGTTCAAGCCTGGCCGAAGAGTGTTCAGGCCCCTGTCCCTCATATCCGTGGGGGAGTGTCATGACGAGGGCTGTTTTTTGTCCCCATTTTGCTTCACAAGCCGAAATGTACTGGTCGATGATTACCTGGGCTCCGTTGGCAAAATCACCGAATTGAGCTTCCCAAATGACAAGCGCATCGGTTTTTTCGGCGCTATAGCCAAACTCAAAACCGAGTGCTGCAAATTCACTCAACAAGCTATTATAAGGATAAAATGGCGCCTGGTCCTCACTGAGGTTATTCAGGGGTATAAATCGCTGATCCGTGTCGGTCCCGTGCAGCACGGCATGGCGGTGAGAGAAGGTGCCCCGCTCAGCATCCTGGCCGGTGAGTCGTACGGTTATTCCGGTTTTCAATAGAGAACCGATTGCAAGGGCTTCCGAAAAACCCCAATCCAGCCTCTTTTCATTGTTATTGACAATTTCAGCCCGTTTTGCCAGCTGCCGCAACAGCTTCGGGTTGGCATCGAAGTCTTTCGGTACGGTATTCAGCTTCAGAGAGATATCCTTCAGTTCCTCCATCGGATAGCTTGTGTCGGGGAAGGTTTCGCGTTCTTCCTGCTCCTTTTCACTTCGATCGAGCATCGTATCGGTAACTTCCAGTGCCTGCCCGCTCTTAGCATCTTCAAAGGCCTGCTGGAGAAGTTCATCAAATTCATCAAAAATCTCCTGCATCTCTTCTTCGTTGAACTCACCTTTACGCAGAAGCTGCCGAACATACAGATCCCGTACTGTGGGGTGATTTTCGATTTCCTTGTAGAGGCCAGGTTGTGTAAATGCAGGTTCATCTCCCTCATTGTGGCCGTGTTTGCGATAGCAAACCAGGTCAATCACGACATCCTTGCCAAATTTCCGCCGATATTCGAGCGCAAGCTGCATGGCGTGAACCGCCGCTTCAGGATCATCGCCATTGACGTGTAAAATAGGGGCAAGGATCATTTTTGCCAGGTCAGATGCATACTCGGTAGACCTGGCATCTTCCGGTAGGGTGGTGAACCCGATCTGGTTATTAATGATAATATGGATGGTACCACCAGTGTTATAGGCACGCAGTTGCGACATGTTCAGGGTCTCGGCTACCACACCCTGCCCTGCGAAAGCGGCATCTCCATGCATGAGCACCGGGACTATTTTCTTCCGGGCATCTTCGCCGTTATAGTGATCCTGCATGGCACGTGCAGCCCCTTCCACAACCGGGTTAACCGATTCGAGGTGGCTGGGATTCGGCATCAACTCCAGGTCAATAGCCCTGCCAGCTTCAGTCTGGTACTGTCCTTTCGATCCAAGATGGTATTTAACATCCCCGGAACCCTGAATGGTATCGGGATCGATATTGCCTTCAAAGTCTGCAAACACCTTGCGGTAAGGCTTGTTCATAATATTAACAAGGATATTGAGCCGGCCGCGATGAGCCATTCCGAGAAACAATTTCTCAATATCAACTTCTGCTCCTCCTTCAAGCAGAAAATGCATCATCGGTATCAGGGTTTCGGCCCCTTCAAGTGAAAAGCGTTTATGGCCGATATATTTTTTATGCAGAAACTGTTCAAAGGCCATAGCCTGATTCAGTTTGTGCAGAATATTTTCCTTTTGTTTTTTTGACAGGTTCGGCGTGTTGGTGGTCGATTCCATCCGTTCCCTCAGCCATATCCGCTCTTCCATGTCGAGCAGATGCATATATTCGGCCCCGACGGTTCCCGAATAGGTATCGCGCAACAGGCGGATGATATCTCTGAGCTTGGCTGTCTCAAATCCACCCAGTCCACCACAATAGAATTCCCGGTCAAGATCCCACAGGGAGAGCCCGTAATAATCCAGATCCAGTTCCGGACTATGAGAGGGTCCGGTCCCCAGCGGATCCAGGTCTGCCAGTACATGCCCGCGCATCCGGTACATATTGATTAACCGCCAAACGGCGATCGCCCGACGATCCTGCTCCAGTGTGTTGCTTTTGCCGCTGAGTTGCCCTTCATACTTGTCCTGACTGAAGGGAAGAGGTTCATAAGGGATGTCAAGATCCGAGAAAATCTCATCATAAAAATCTTCCTCACCATTCAGCAAACGGTGGACTTTCTGCAGAAACGAGCCCGATTCGGCCCCCTGGATGATTCTGTGATCGTATGTACAGGTCATGGTCATCACCTTGCTAATGCCAAGCTGGTTGAGCACTTCCTGCGACATCGATTGAAATTCAGCCGGATAATCAATGGCGCCTGTAGCGATGATGGCACCCTGTCCCTTCATCAGGCGAGGCACCGATGAAACCGTGCCGATGGTACCCGGATTGGTAAGGCTGATGGTGGTATTCTGGAAATCGCTGATTTCCAGTTTGCCGTTGCGGGTCTTGTCGATTAATTCGGCAAAAGCAAATAGAAACTCCTTGAAATTCATCTGGTCAACACCCTTGATGTTGGGTACAACCAGGTTCCGCGAGCCGTCTTTACTCTGCAGATCGACGGCGATACCGAGATTCACCTGTCCCGGTTTCACTCTGTGCGGATCCCCGTTTTGCATGGAATAGAAAGCATTCAGATTGGGAAAATCTTTCAGTGCTTTGATGATCGCCCAGCCAATAAAGTGTGTAAAGGTAGCTTTGGGCTCACCTCGTTGCAACAGGTGGCGGTTTATGATGGTACGGTCTTCGGCAAGCATTTTTACTGGCAGCACACGAAGAGAGGTAGCCGTCGGCACCGAAAGGCTGCTGTCCATGTTTTCGGCTATCTTGGCCGCCACCCCCTTGATTTTTTCCGCATCTGCCCCTTCCGGGATTGCCGGTTGCTGAACCTGTTCGGCCGGTCTCGGCGGTTCCTTCTCTTTTGGCTTCTCCTTTACCTCCGGTTTGGTTTTAACCGCCGGTTCAGTGCCATCGCTCTCCATTCCATTGGTCGTATCAGGCGTCTTTTCCTCAACGGGCTTGCCCTCCAATTCATCGAAATACCGTCGCCAGTGATCCGGTACGAGGTCAGGATTTTCCTGGTATTGATTATATAGTTCTTCAACCAGGGCGCTGTTGGGTCCAAATACAGATTCGAGTGATTTCACAACGGGGTGATCAGTTTAATACAATTAAATAGTTTTCCGGCTATCTCAACCGGTCTCATCTTTACGAAAGTACGATTTTTTCTGCGTGTTTCGGTCATTGATCTGTTCATGGATGGTCTCCAGAAAGATTATCAAATTTACCTTTCTTAGCATAACCCTAAAATTAACCAATATTCGTTAAAAATACGATTCTTTTGGAGACGTAATCTTTCGGGCCCGGCAAACCAAAAGTTGATTTTAACAGGGGATCTGATTCGTTATATTGGAGCACGTAAAACCCCTGTTTAAATGGAATAAAATTGTTTTTATGAATTCAGAATCTGCCGGTAAAGAAACCGGAGCCGAACAAGTTCATTGGGATTTATCCGATCTTTATCGATCTCCCGAAGATCCGGCTTTGGCCGAGGATCGAAAAAATATACTTCTGGAAGCCGATGCATTTGCCGGAAAATACAAGGGCAGGATCGGGAAACTGACTAAAGCCGAGTTTTTGGAATCCATCCGGGAATATGAAAATATCATTCAGAAATTAAGAAAAATCGGGTCCTACTCGCATCTGCTCTGGTCGGTAAACACGGAAGATGCCGCCCTGGGAAAATTGGTGCAGGAAGCGAATGAGCTGGGTTCTGAAGTAAACCAGAGACTGGTATTCTATGACGTTGAGTGGCTCAAGGTAAATGATAAAACGGCAAATGAATGGATTGAGAGTGAAGAGCTCCACTCATATCGCCACTACCTGAGGGTGTCCAGACTCTACAAGGATCATACACTTGAGGAGGGCCAGGAGCAGGTAATGTCTGCCAAAAGTGTTACCGGCCGCAGTGCCTGGAACAGATATTTTGATGAAACGATGGGTGCCGCCCGGTTTGACCTGGACGGTGAAAAGCTGACTCAGCAGCAGGTTTTGAGTAAATTGCAAGGCAGTGATCGCGAGCTAAGGAAACGGGCACACACGTCCATGACAAAAACACTGGGTGAGAAAAAGCGAACCCTTACATTTATCTTCAATACCTTGCTGGCGGATAAGGCAACCAACGATAAACTCCGCGGCTATCCAAACTGGATCTCATCCCGGAATCTGTCAAATCAAATCGATGAAGATTCTGTGAATGCCCTGGTGGAAAGTGTTACCGGCCATTATGAGCTGGTGCAACGGTATTATAAGCTGAAAAAGGAATTGCTGGGCTACGATAAATTATACGATTATGATCGGTATGCTCCTATCCTGAAAAGTGAAAAAATGATCAGCTGGGATGAGGCCAGGGTGATGGTGCTTAATGCATACAGCAATTTTCATCCGGAAATGGGTGGCATCGCCCAAAAATTTTTCGATGAAAATTGGATCGATGCAGCCATTAAGCCGGGCAAAAGGGGAGGCGCCTATTCCGCCAGTTCAGTCACATCCGTGCACCCGTATGTATTTATGAATTTTGACGGCCGGCTCAGGGATGTACAGACACTGGCCCATGAGCTGGGACACGGGGTTCATCAGTACCTGGCGAGAAAACAGGGTGAACTGCAGTCATCTACACCGTTGACCACCGCTGAAACGGCGTCTGTTTTCGGGGAGATGCTCGTATTTGAAAAGTTGATGGAAAATCTGGATGATCCGAAAGAAAAGCTGTCCCTGCTGACCAGTAAAATCGATGATACTATTGCCACTGTCTTCCGCCAGATATCCATGAACCGATTTGAAGATGCCATTCATACAGCCAGAAGGGAGGAGGGCGAGCTGACCACAGAACAGTTTGCCGCCAAATGGCTTGCTACCCAAGCGGATCTTTACGGAGGATCAGTCGAGTTAACAGATGAATATGGGCTCTGGTGGTCGTATATACCCCATTTTTTGCATACACCGGGATATGTTTATGCATACGCATTTGGTGAACTGCTGGTGCTGGCTCTTTATCAATCCTATAGAAATGGCACCCCGGAATTTGCCGATCGTTATCTTGAAATGCTCGGTGCCGGTGGATCCGACTGGCCGCATAACCTGGTGGGAGGCCTGAATATGGAAATAAAAGACCCCGGTTTCTGGCAGAACGGGCTGCAAATTTTTAAACAAATGATTGAACAGGCAGAAGCACTAAGCCTTGAAATGGTTCACGACAATTAATGGACAATGAGCATAAAACGTGAAGATAAGGCGCTTAGGGAATTCAAACTTATTATCGAGGACCTTGTGTACCTGTTAAGGAAATCGACAGGGGCGGAAACCGTGCATTTGCAATGGGTAAACCGGTCCCGGGAACAGTTTGTACTGGAAACCAATTCAACCTCGCTCTCCAATGTAATGTTCAAGGACAGGGCAGGTTTTCAGGAGCACTTTTTGGAAAAATATAAAAATATCAGTTCACCGGTTTTGCTCCGGATAGGGGAAAAAATAGAATCCGGTGTGCTCAGCCACTACTACGACCAATGCCCCATCCGGTATGTAACGGTGATTCCGTTTGTCAACAACAAGGAGACCGTGGCATTGACGACAGTGGAAACGATTGAACCGTTTTTGCCTGCCGAACATGAACAGGTCATTCACTCGTACAATAATGCCTTGGCAAATGTGCTCAATACCTACCTGGAACTGACCGATCTTTATGGAAAACAGCAGGAGTGGATTGAATATGATGAGAGTCTGAATGGCATATCGGCCCGCCAGCACAAGGTGGAAATCCTGTACCGGATGTTGAATGAGATGCAAAATCTGCTTCCCTCAGGCGGCGCCTGCCTTGTTGCCAGGGGCATGGATTGCTGGGTAAATGTTCTGAATTCGAAAGGAGCGAAGTGTACTCCGGCCCTTGGCATGATGATCGATGAAAAATCATTGGCCCACGATTCCTTGAAAAACGGCAAGCCGGAGTTTGCTATTCACTTTAATCAAAATCCGAAAAGGCTATCGGCTGGTGAATCAGATACCGAAGGTGCCACCCTGGCCATTCCGTTGTTGATCGACGACCGGCGGCATGGTACTGTGGTTGCCTGCGACAAAAATGCTCTGACATTCAGTGAATCTACCAAACATAAATTAATCAACCTGGTAAGGGTTGCAGGATTGGCTATCCGGGCAAATCTCGGGAAACTCTCTGTGGATGACGATTTGCTTACCTCCGAATACAGCAGTTTTATCCCGGATGTGTGGGAAAAAGCCATTGAATCTGAGCTGGCTCGTGACAAATCAGACAGGAAGACCTGGTTCGGTTTACTTGCTATTGAAAATCTGCAAAGTCTCCGGTCAAAATACAGGCTGGAAGAGCTGCAGCGACTTCAGCGGACCCTGGTGAAAGCGTTGAATCCTTCGTTGTTCGGGTTTAATGGGTATGTCGGGTTTAACAGTGACTATGTCTTCACGTTCCTTTTACAGGATGGGAGCTCTGCAGCTGAGCAATGGCTGCAGAGTGTTAATCAAATGTTGGAAAAACCGGTGAAAATGTCTGATGGTCAGCAGGTGGACGTGGACATAACAGCCGGGTATACACTGATTGCCGGTGAGGGAACCGATTTTCACCCAATTGTCCAGAAAGCAAAAGCAGAACTCTCGGAAGCTGTAAAACAGTCGGTATCTAAAAAGAAGTATATAGATTTCAATAAATAAACAATTAACCCGGTAAAGAATAATCATCCAAAAAAGTTGTTAGCCCTTTTTCCCTGAAAATTCTTATATTTGGGAGATATACTTTCAAATGTTAATACAGACAACAAACAGACGGCTGTGTCGTTCATAAGCTGAATAAAACTGATGAGTCTTCAGCAGACTATGGCGCATAATTTAATTTTAATAAAAACAAGTCTATAGCCCGTGGCTAAAAGTTCTGGAATTTCTACTCGCGAATCTGAATCCCTGGATCGGTATCTTCAAGAGATTGGTAAAGAAAAGCTTATCACGCCCGAAGATGAGGTGCGACTGGCAAAAGAGATTCAAAAAGGGTCACAGCGTGCCCTTGAAGATCTGACCAAAGCCAATCTCCGGTTTGTGGTTTCCGTTGCAAAACAGTATCAAAATCAGGGCCTGTCGCTTGGAGACCTGATCAATGAAGGAAACCTGGGTTTGATCAAAGCTGCCAAGCGTTTTGATGAAACCCGAGGTTTTAAATTTATCTCCTATGCCGTTTGGTGGATTCGGCAGTCTATTCTACAGGCACTTGCCGAGCAGAGCCGAATTGTACGACTGCCCCTGAACCGTGTAGGCGCTCTCAACAAGATCGGTAAGGAGCTTTCCAAACTTGAACAGGAATATGAGCGTGTACCTTCAGCGGCTGAATTGGCTGAAAGCCTCGATATGACCGTATCGGAAGTTGCCGATACCCTGAAAATTTCAGGACGTCACCTTTCTGTGGATGCACCATTTGCACAGGGAGAAGATAACCGATTGCTTGATGTTCTGGAAAATGAGGAGATTCCGGACCCCGATAACGATCTGATGGGTGAGTCGCTTAAGGTTGAGATTGAACGGGCTCTCTCCAAGCTTACCAAGCGCGAAGCGGAAGTGATTCGCCTGTATTTTGGAATCGGCCGTGAGCATTCACTGACTCTGGAAGAGATTGGTGAGCGGTTTGATCTGACCCGTGAACGTGTGCGTCAAATCAAGGAAAAAGCACTGCGTAAACTGCGTCATCATAATCGAAGTGCTGCGCTGAGGGCTTATCTCGGGTAATTTCTCAATACTTCGTTTTAATCACGTTCAGCGCCCTTTCCACTTCATTGAGAACGGCATTCCCGCTTGTTACAAAATTGTTATTGATAAAACTGAAGATCAGCCGGCGCCCTGAATTGGTATAGATGTATCCGCTCAAAGCGTTATTGTTTCGTAGCGTCCCGGTTTTTGCATAAACGTACGGCGGTTCACCGGGTGGCGGAGCATAACGTCCGCTGATCGTCCCGCTTTTTCCGCCGGCCGGGAACATCGGAAGAATCCTTTCCTCCCCATATTCCTCATAAAGCTTATCGAGCAATATAACGAGCGACCGCGGTGTCACCAGGTTGTATCGTGTTAGCCCTGAGCCGTCCGACCACCGCGGGGTATCCGGCAGCCCCGCTAAATGTGTCTGCACTGCATGGCTGATTGCCCGGTTTGCATCCATCCGGCCCCATTCCTCATCGGAAATCATCAGCAGGAGCTGCTCACCGACTAAATTGTCGCTTTCCAGCATGAGTCTTTTGTAGACCTCATCGGCAGGAATGCCGTAAAGCGTTCGGTCAAATTTCAGGTCGCTTTTTTCCGAATAGCCGATGTCACGGCCAAGGGTATCCGACAACATTTCCACAAATAGTTCACTGCTGTAAACAAACGGAATGATTCGTTCCTGCCGGGCTGTATCAGCCTTTGGAGCGTATAGAAACCGGTTTTCACGATGTTCCCGGTTAACCAGCGCCGTTTGACTACTATTCCACTCCAAATGGTCTATGTATTTTTTAAAAAATGCGGGTTTGACCGGCTCTTTCTCATTGAGCATTACCATGGCTACTTGCTGGGTCTGCAGCCGGACCACATTACCATAAATCGGGAAAGGAGCTTTTTCCGGGGCATAAGGGGCTGGATACCAATCCCACGACCAGCCCGACCCAAAATGCTGATCCTCGAATTGTCCGTCGTAATACACCAGTGTTTCCTCCCGGTTCTTCAGGAAATCATACGCTGCGTTGTTATCAAAATTGGGGTTTAGAAATGTCGGATCACCTGTTCCCCGGAAA
This sequence comes from Balneolaceae bacterium, assembly GCA_007118695.1. Taxonomy (GTDB): domain Bacteria; phylum Bacteroidota; class Rhodothermia; order Balneolales; family Balneolaceae; genus SKRC01. The sequence goes on from SKRC01000085.1 coordinate 68,081, forward strand.
TAGAGAGTGTCATTACGAATCTCATAGCGCAGGGCCGGCAGGGTTTCGGGGAGAGATTTCAGGGCGGCATAGAGGGTAAGGATCTTGGTATTGGAGGCCGGTGTATAAAACCGGTGAGCGTCATGATCGTGTAGCAGGGAATCGGTTTCCGGATCGTAAAGGGCAAAACCGGTCATGCTTTGGGCAAAAATGTCGGAATTATTGAAAAACTCTTCCAAGGGAGTTAGTTCGGCCGGCACGGTGATAGTTTCCGGTGTTTTGCACCCCGTGAAAAAGATCATCAAGCCGAAACCAAATACGGCTGTGACCAATCGGGTGGTAAAGGAAAAATCAGGGCCAATTCTATTCATTTGGGGTATGCTGAAAGTAAAGTAACGGGTCTGTTTAATGATTCAGGAAAATACAGAATTTCGCTCAATTGCCAAGTTTTCTAAATGCATTGTGGTGGCAATCGTGATGACAGCCCCTGTTTTTACAGGGTGCGACCTGGGAGTTAACAACCCGTGAGAAATCGATGATGCCGATCTGAACAATACTGCCATCACATAACTATGTGATATTAACGAAATAAAAAAAGCGTTATCTTACAGGATTAAATGATTAAATCGTATCGCATAGCGCTCGCAGTTCTGATATCAGCTTTTGGAATCACAACAGAAGCTTTGACACAGGAACTTCCTTTCCGGGCATACTCTATTCAGGAAGGGCTGAGTGAATCGGTTGTTCATGACATGCATCAGGCCGCCGACGGTTATCTTTGGATTGCAACCGGATACGGTTTGAATCGTTTTGACGGGACTGAAATTCGAAGCTGGTACCGTCACCAGGGCCTGAATGATAACCAGATCAATGCAATTACTGAGGATAATTCCGGCCGGCTCTGGATCGGCACCGACTCCGGCGTCAACATAATGGAGAAAGATACGGTTCTCAGCCCGCCTTATCTGGATGATTTAAAACCTTACGTAATTACATCCATCCACCAAGACAGCAACAATGACTGGTGGTTTGGCACGGATGGAGCCGGGATCTGGCTGCTGGATGCCAACCGCGGGCTTACACAATATACTTCAGTGCATGGACTGGCGGGAAACAGGGTCAGGGATATAGCTGAAACACCCGACGCTATACTCTGGTTTGCTACAAGCGAGGGATTGACCAATCTCGATGCCGGTAATTTCAATACGTTTACCGTGCAGCACGGGTTGCCGGATAATAATCTGAACACCCTGGTCTCAGACGGCCATGGAACGCTTTGGATTGGCTCGGAACGAGGCCTTACAATCCGGCAAAACAATGAATATAAAAATTATGACAAAGATGATGGTTTGATTCACAACAGTGTTGTCGCCATCTCCCCGAAAAGAGACGGAACAGCATGGATAGGAACCGAGGAAGGGGCATCCTACTATGAGAACGGCACGTTTCGCAATTTCACCGTGGAACAGGGGCTGAACAGCAATATCATAAATTCCACTTTAATAGACCGGGAAGGGAATATCTGGTTTGGTACTCTTGGGGGCGGGGCGAATATTTATCTGGGAGATTATTTTCATAATTATACGGCCGATCACGGGCTCACAAATAATGTGGTCACAGGCTTTGATGAAGATATATACGGACACTTCTGGATCTCAACTTTTGGCGGCGGGGTCATGCATTACGACGGCACCGATATGCATACCCATGATGAAAGTGACGGCCTGATAGACAATCGTGTGTTTACCACCTACAGTGACAATGCCGGGAAAGTATGGGTCGGTACAAGAAGCGGAATATCGATCATCGAAGATGGAGAAACCAGGCAACCGGATGAACAATTCAGGGATCTTGAAATGATTCGCGCATTTTTTGAAGATCCGGATACCGGTGATTTTTGGATCGGAACGTACAACAACGGGATCTACCACTATTCCGGCGGCGAACTTAACATCTATGATGATACCAATTACCTGGAGAATAATACGATCATGTCCATTCAAAAAGATGATCAAGGCCGGATGTGGTTTGCAACCTACGGTGGGGTGGTGGTTTGGGAGAATGGTGAATTCAGCCGATACACCATAGAAGACGGACTTCCAAGCAATGGAGTGATCAGTATCCTCCTGGACCGTGATGGTCAGGCATGGGTGTCCACATTCAATGGATTTGCCCGTTTTGATCTCGAAAACAGGATTGCCGAAACATTTACATCCAGCTTTGGCCTCTCCACAACCCTGGCCTATTTTATGTTTCAGGATCACAGAGATGACTACTGGATCGGTACCAATATCGGAATTATCCGGTTTGACTATGATGCCTACAACGCAGCGGGTTCAACCGTTGAACGAGATCTTGCCTTTCAACTGGTCAATCGGGAACAGGGATTGATTTCCAATGAAATGAATGCCGGCGGGTTGTATATCGATCAATCGAACACTGTTTGGCTCGGCACGGTTGAAGGAGTCAGCCGGTTTTTTCCAGAGAGATTCCCATCACGGAATGTTGCCCCGCTGGCTCATTTCAAAGAGATAGTATTTGCCGGCCAAATCGTGAGTCCCGACCAAAAGATTACCCGGAGGCATGACCGCAATTTTTTGCAGTTTGAGCTGACAGGCATTTCCTTCGCTGCTCCATCACAGGTGATGTTTGAATACCGGCTCGAAGGCGTTGATGATCAGTGGACGCACAGTTATGACAGAATGATCCGGTATCCATCTCTCTCACCGGGGGAATATTCCTTTCAGCTCAGGGCCTATAATGCCTCGGGTGTAAGAAGCGAGACGATAAGCAGTTTTGATTTTGAAATTGCCCCCCCGATCTGGCTGCAGTGGTGGTTTTTTATGCTTGTCGGGCTGATTGTGGTTGGTATCATTCTGTTTATTTATAATTACTACAGGGTACGCAGGCTTATTGAAATGGAACGTATGCGGGTTCAGATTGCCAGTGATCTTCATGATGATGTAGGTGCTTCCCTGACCGAACTGGCATTGCAGACAGATTTTTTGAGAACCGGCAATCTTGATGAAGAGGTCGAAAATACGTTAAAACAGATCGGGGAACACAGCCGCAGAATCGTTTCCACTCTCGATGACATTGTCTGGTCGATTGATGCGCGAAATGATACGGCCGGAGACCTGACGGATCGCATGCAGGATCATGCCAATAAGCTGCTTTCACCAAAAGGGATTATGGTCAACTACAATTTTGCCAATTTGGATACGGAAATACAGCTTCCTGTACAAATCAAAGAAAATCTGTACCTTATATTTAAGGAGTCAATAAATAATATCGCAAAGCATTCCGATGCTGATATGGTCAATATCAATTTATCTATCAATGGCAATAAATACCATATGGATGTGGCCGACAACGGCACAGTAAGGACCAATGGCCGAAAAACGGGGCAGGGGTTGCGTAACATTAACATGCGAGCGAAAAGAATGAATGCAAATGCGATTATAGAAAGAGAAAACGGTTTTAACGTTAAAGTAGCAGGATCATTGAATTGATTTGAACCCTTATGTGAGGACAAATTATGGCAGTTATAGGAATTGTTGAAGACAATAAAAAAATCAGGGATTTAATCCAGCGCTATCTCGATATGCAGGAAGAGCTGCAATGTCCTGTTGCGGTGGATTCGGTAGAGGAAATGCTGGATTACCTTGAAAATCATGATGCTCCGGATGTCATACTCATGGATATTCAGTTGCCCGGAATGTCAGGCATCAAAGGCATCGGGATCATCAAGCAAAAGTATCCTGATACAGAAATCATTATGCTCACCATCTATCACGATTCGCATAAAATCTTTGACTCACTGGTGGCAGGGGCCAGCGGATACCTGCTCAAACACACCTCTTTGCCCGAAATTAAAGAGTCGATTCAGACCCTGTTAAATGGCGGGGCCCCCATGTCACCGCAAATTGCCAGGAAAGTGATCGGACACTTTAATAAACCGAATAAAAAAGCAGATGAAGACTACGGGCTGACCCCGAGGGAGCAGGATATTATCAACGGCCTTGTAGACGGGCTGAGTTATAAATTAATTGCCGATCGTTTCGATATTTCCATCGATACGGTGCGGGCACACATACGTAACATTTATAAGAAGTTGCACGTTAACTCTAAAGCAGAGGTAATAGCCAAATCTCTACGCGGGGAAATATAAATTGCCTAAACCGGGAATCCCGGGCTTTTGTTTTGGGAATAATGCGTGTCTCGGGTGTCTTGAAGGTGATTACGGCTATTAGCATGAATATGTGATACAATGTGACATTTGACATCTGTATATTGTAGTCAGATACCGGAAAAACCCAAAAGCTTGAGTCAATATGAAAAATTTTAAGCTACATATTACAGTCATAGCAGCCTTATCGGCGTTACTGTTAACCGGATGCTACACAAAGCTTGAGACGATCCATACCGAGAGAATTATTTCAGAGCCTCAAAGAACAGCCACATTGGCAACCCAAGAGGAGAAAGAAGCGTATAAGCAAGAGGCGGTTGACAGAAGGGTCGCTGAACTTCCACCGGATGAAGAGGAGAGTTATCTCTATGGCTATGAACATGGACTCGAAGATGGCTATGAAGATGGATGGACCGATGCGGAATACTACTATTTCATAGATTATGAGGCCCGGGAAAGATATGCTCATCACAATGTAGCAAGAACATTTAGGACGCCACATACAACGAATATTTACAATTACTACTATGCCGGCTATTACCCCTATAGCTGGAGCAGGTATCACTACGGCTATTCGCACTGGCATATACGTCACCGGTACGGTTTGTGGCGCCATTATAGTCCATATTATGCATGGTATCCACGGTCTTACTTTTCATTTGGCTGGGGCTTTCATGCACCTTTCTACGCATTTTCTTACTACAGGTATCCGCCTTATGGAGGTTTCTACGGTGGGTATTACGGAAGGCCGTTTTACGGAAACACATTCGTATTTTTGAACTACAGGCACCTCAGGGTTCAGCCCAAGCGAACCTTTGCGGCCAGAACGACCGGTCTGCGCTCTTCCGGACTTACCAGGGAGCACCGCGTGAGGGGCTCACAGGTGGGAACTCCAAGAACCCAGCAGGCCAGGTCAACAACGCTGCAGGAGAGAAGGCAGGCGGTAAGGAATGAAGCGCAAGTACGCCGGTCCGGACAGTCCGGCAATGTGGAACGATCACGAGGTTCCTCTGTTGACAGAAACAGAAGTGCAAGATCTGTTAATCGCGACAGAAACACGCGGGTCAACAGGGATCGTGGCAATGTAAACCGGCAAAGAGGTTCAAGTAATGTGAACCGAGAGCGAAGCAATGTCAATCGCCAGAGAAGTTCGGGCAATGTGAACCGGCAAAGAAGTTCCGGTAACACAAACCGGTCAAGCGGAAGTGTCAATCGCCAGCGAAGCTCCGATAACAGCAGCAGCAATCGCTCGCGGAGTAGCAGGGACCGGCAGCAAAGCAGCCTGAATGTCACACCGGATCGTGACAGCAGTTCAGGTTCTTCTTCCCCGGCTGTACGCTCGATCCGATCAGCCAGCAGCTCAGGGTCAACACAAGCCGTAACAAGAACACGAACCTCGGGCAGCAGTGTATCCAGCCGCGCGAGCAGTGCTGTGCAAAACAGAATTCAGCAGAGGGGATCCTCGGTTACCGAACGATCCACAGTCAGGAACAGGATTCAGCAACAGAGTTCACGATCAAACAGACCGACACTGCGAAGCACCCGCAGCACCAACAATAATCGTTCAGTTCAGCAGAGAAGCCGATCCAGCAGCAATAATCGGGCTACAGTAAACAGAAACCGGAGCAATAATTCATCATCCGGAACGACCGTGCGGAGCCGGTCATCGTCCAATGACCGGTCCAGTTCCTCCAGGTCTGGTAACAGAAGCCGGGGCAATTAGCAGTCACTGTCCAGTTACACAGTTTTAAAAGCTCCATTTAAAAAGATATAAAACTAAGACTATGAAAAGGATCATACTATGCCTTGCAGCGGCATTGATGCTGATGGTATCTCAGGCGGCGCATGCCCAGGAAGCTGTAAATCCGTTGCTCTACAGCTACCAGGCGGTTCAATTTGGCGATCAGAATGTATCCCATGATCCTGTCACCCTGGTCATGCCGGGAACCGCCTTTTCGGGGGGATTCAGCAGTTACCTGGATAATCCGGCTTCAGCGGCACTTTTCGATGAGAGTTTCGGTGAGTTTGGCTTGTCATTCAGGCAAGTCGATGAACAGAGTCTTTTTCTGAATAATCGCATCTCATTTGATGACAACCAAATCGGGATTTCCAACCTGGGGTTTGTCTACAGTTTCCCAACGGTCCGGGGCAGCCTGGTGATGGGAGCCGGTTACAGCCAGCACTCATTTTATAACAGGGCTATGTCTGTCAGTGGACGCAATAATCAGACGACAATAACAGATGCATTTAAAATTCCCGGCTCTCCTTACGCAGATATTGCATTCAATACTTTTGCAATTGATTATGGCGATGAATTTGAGGATTGGGATGAATCCATTTTTCGAATCGGGTTTAATGATTTCGGGGATTTTCGTGGTATCAGCCAGGAGGCCGAAATTATTGAGCGTGGAAGAGGTGGGGATTTTTCGGCTTTTCTGGCCACGGAATTCATGGAAAATCTGATGGTGGGAGCGAGTATCGGTATTCAATCGGGCAGGTATAATTATGAGCGAATCTTCCTGGAGATCGATGAATTCAATGACTATAACAGAAATATCATCGACTCAAATGAAGACGGTCAGGGCGACACCGATATCGATAATATCTTGCTGGATGAAGTGTTGAGAAGCGAATATCTCTCGTTTACTGCCCGAATCGGTGCCATTTTCAAATTGTCGGAATTTTTCAATATTGGAGCCTCTTATACTTTTCCATCCAAACTGAATGTAGACGAAGAGTTTGACGCCAGGATTAAATCCACATTTAACAATGGGGTCGAATTTGAAGATGAACTTCTGACCGAATTTAACTATTCCGTTACCGCGCCTGCCCGCATTAACGTGGGCGCTGCTATTGTCGACCTGGCAGGTTTTAATGCTTCAGTATCCGCCGAATATGTAGATTACAGCAAAACCCGGATTGAATTTGATGCTGATGAGTTTGAAGAACAAAGAAATGAGAATAATTTTATCAGGGATAATTATACAGATGTCTGGAATTTGAGGGGTGGGATTGCCGTGGATGTAACCAATGCACTGACCCTGCGGGCCGGATACGGATTGCGACCTTCGCGATTCCGGGATATTGACATCGAAATGCAGCAGTTTTCAGCCGGAATTGGTTTTGGCCTTACTCCAGCGACCCGTTTGGAGCTTGGCGCTCAATATACGATGTGGAATGAGAATCAATCGACGGTGTATGAATATGGAGAATACGATTACACGGTTCTGCCGAATGAGGCACCCTTTCCGGTTGTCCAATCTGAATTTGCCGGCAGGGAAGTGAACAGGCTCCAGGTGATGGCTACCTTGCGATTCAAATTTAATTAACCCAAAATTGTCATTGAAACAATGGCAATTTCCCCGTGGGACCGATTCCGGCACTTTACCGGGATCGGATCATTGGGAGAACCGGGGTCTCTGCAGGTTAAATTTGTCTGGAAAAGGTGTTGTTAGCTTCGCGATCACCTTTGGCTTGTTCAGCCACGAAGCCACCAGGGCACAAAGGTATTACCAAGGACGGATTGATATGCGGTAATTCCAGTAGATTAACCGAGATCGTCGGTTTTCTTGGGGTTGACACTCAAGACGGCGGTCTGGACATGACGAACAATATTTGTAGTGGTGCTGCCCATCATCAGGTAGTTGATGCCGGTCCGCCCGACTGTAGCCATCAAAATCAGGTTGTAGTCGTTTTGTTTGACATGATTCAAAATTGCCTCATGAGGCGAATCTCCGGAGGTTTCCACGCTATAGGATAGTTGATCTTTAATTTTGTGAAAATATTCGTTAGCCACCACTTTCAGCCTTTCCTTCCTGAGCCGCTCAAGTGATATGTCTGTTTCATCTTCATCGAATTGATCAAAACTCAAAATATGCAGTAAATGCAGTTTGGACCCGGCTTTTTTGGCAATCTCAATTGCCAGAGGAAAAGCAGCAGTTGAGTTTTTTGAAAAATCGGTCGTAACAAGAATCTTTTCAAAATTTCCAATATCCGATTTGTCTTCTACGACCATCACGGGTACATGGGCCAGCCGAAGCACTTTTTCCGCCACGGAACCAAGCAGAAATCTTGTAAACCCGGTTCTGCCGTGCGTGGTCATGACGATCATATCGAACTTTTGGGATAGATCGACAATAGACTGTGCCGGGTTGCCAAAAGCAATGAGCGAGTCTTCTATCCGGTTATCGTCAATGTGTTCCTTTGCCAGTTCCGTCAATCTTTTTTCCAGATTCTGCTCGATTTTATCGAAATCCTGATACACACTGCTGCTCATCCCAAGCGCATACGGTTCATCCATTTCGGTGATCGGAATGTGTACATGCACCGGCGATACGGTGGCATCAAATAGTTCAGCCAGTTTTTGAGCTACTGCCAATGCTTTTGTGCTCAGTTCTGAAAAATCAACAGGAACAAGTATGCGCTTGATTTCCATAAGGTTCGATTATCTAAAATGAAGAGTGCCAGTGAAATTGGATTGATCTCGTATCATTACAATGTAAGAAATCCTGTACACAGATCATGAAAAATCCCCGGCCCGGTCAACCTGTTTCCAGGCGCAATACTTCCAGGGGTTTTTTATTCAAAATCCCCCGCATGTTCAAAAATCCGACCAGTAACGTCAGCAACACGATCAATACAGCTGCAATCGAAAGTGCAGACAGATTGGGGGCAAATGGCAGATCAAAATAGAAGATGGATAGCAGCCACGCTGACCCTACTGACAAAATTAGGCCGGCAAAACAGGCAAGTGTCCCTAAAAACAGGTACTCCAGCAATTGAATCCCACGAATTTGTGATCGCAACGCCCCAATTGTACGCAGAAGCACAGCTTCACGGATCCGCTGGAACCGGCTGATGGCAATGGCACTGGCAAGTACAATCAGGCCTGTGATAATGCTGAAAAGAGCCATAAACTGTACCGCCATGGCAACTTTGTCAAGAAACTGCTGAACACTTTCCAGGACCAGCCCGATATCGATGGCCGATATATTGGGGTGTTCCCGTACAACGGCTTGCTGCAGGTCGGCAGCGCCGGTTTCGCCTTCCGTTCTGATGACGGTGGCATAAAACTGCGGCGCCGATTCCAGGACACCGGCCGGAAAAAGTACAAAAAAGTTCGGTTCCGGACGCTGAAAGTCGACATCCCGGATCGAGGCGATGGTCGTCTCGACAGGAATTCCCTGCACGTCAAATGTCAGAGAGTCGCCGACTGATATTTTCAGGTCATTGGCAATCGCGTCGTTGATTGAAATGGGAACCACTGAGTCAATGCCGTCAGCTTGCCCGATCCATTCCCCCTGGGTGATGGTTTCGGCCTCCGTCAAAGCATCACGATAGGTAACTCTGTATTCGCGCGAAAGTGCCCATCGGCCTATATCCAGGGTTGTATCATCGCGGACTTCCCGGATCGGTTGGCCATTTCTGTGAGACAGCCGCATGGTTACAATCGGTACATTCTGTAATATTTCTGCACCTTCCTCTTCCACCATCCGCAATATATCGTCATTCTGATCAGACTGTATATCGTATAAAACCAGGTTAGGCTGGCTGTCTCCGGTTTGAAAATCGATACGCTGAAGTATCATGTCTTGCGAGAGATAGAGAATACCGATGAGCAGCATACCCATCCCCAGGGTGGTGACCAGGATTGAGGTTTGGTTATTCGGGCGAAAAAGATTTGCAATGCCCTGACGCCATACATAGGGTAAACTGCGGAGCCTAATGGCCCTGACAACCCGGATCAGCAGATTGGCCGTAGCCATAAGTAACGCTACAGACAGGATCAATCCTATTGTAAAAAAGAAAGCTGCTGTAAGGCTCTGCAAAAGTAATGCAAGAGTGCCAGTAATAAAGAAAACAGTAAACACACTGCCGGTTAGTTTGGTTCGGGACGTGATATGGTCAAGCGGGGAAAAGTCAATATTTTTCAGTGTGAGCAGGGGAGGGATTTTATTGATACTAAGCAGTGGCAGCAGGGCAAATCCGACACTGATCACGACACCGGTCCCAAACCCAAGCATCAGGGCAGCAGGCGATACTTGCTGTACGATTTCAAAGGGTAAAAAATCGGTAAACAGCCCCGGAAGATATCGTTGAACCAACAGGCCGAACAGGGATCCGATCGAAGCTCCGAAGATACCGAGCAATACAACCTGTGTGGCAAAAATGGAGGTCGTCTGCCGGGAAGAAGCTCCCAGGCACCTCAGGGTGGCTACGGTAGTGCTTTTCCGTTTGATGTAAACATAGATCGCACTTGCTACTCCCAACCCGCCCAGGAGCAGGGCTACAAATCCAATCATGCCCAGAAACCGCGAGAGATTGTCAACAATCTGGCTAAAATCCTGCTTCCTCGATTCCACTGTTTCGTAACGGACCTGGTGCTCTCTTGCAAGGGGGCGCAGGCCGGAGACCAATGCATCGATATCTCTGTCCGGTTCAAACTGAAAATAGGATTTGTATCGTACCCTGCTTCCACGTTCAAGGAGGCTGGTCCCTTCCACGACCTCCCTGGGGATAATGACCCGCGGGCCAATCAGTGAAAATGCGGCACTTTCTCCGGGTATTTCAAGAATAGTACCCGATATCGGCAGTTTTTCATTTCCCACACGAATTGAATCGCCGACACTCAGACCCAGTTGATTCATGATCGGCCGGTCGACGAGCGCACTCCGGTTTTGTTGGTATTCATAGGCAGCCTGGGCGGGAGCGGTCTTCAGTGTACCATAAAAAGGAAAACCGCCCTCAATAGCCCGGATCTGGGAAAGCCTTGTTTCGCCGGTTTCACCATAAACGACCATTGAAGAGAATTCAATCGAAGTGGACTGCTCACCCCCGATGGAATCGATAAAGGCAGTGATTTTTTCACCGTATGGCTGATTTTGGCGGATTTCGAGGTCGGCACCCAAAAGCTCCCGTGCCTGCTCATTTACGGTCAATAACACATCGCTTCGAAAAGAGAGGATGGCAACGAGTGCCGTTACTCCGGCAATAATTCCACTGCTGTAAAGGGCAAGGCTTTTGTACTGGGAACGGGCATCGCGCCAGGCCGTTTTCAGGCTGAATAAATCGGGTATATACCGCCTAATTTTCATGTTCAGAAGCCAGGTTTAATGCTTCAGCTTCCCTGAAACCGGTGTAGTTATCACCTGCTATTTGCCCGGATTTCAGTCGTATCACCCGGTCGCACTGCTCTGCCAGTTCCAGGTCGTGAGTTACAATGATCAGAGTGGTTCCCTGGCTGCGGTTGAGTTCAAACAGGGTTTCTTCAATCTGTTTGCCTGTTTCAGTATCCAGGTTTCCAGTCGGTTCATCGGCAAAAAGGATATCCGGGTTATTGATATAGGCACGAGCGATACCAACGCGCTGCTGCTCTCCGCCGGATAGTTGCGTTGGGTAATGGCCGATCCGGTCAGCCAGCCCCACCGACTCGAGAAGCTCAAGAGCCCGCTGATACACATGTTGGTACCGTTCTCCCCTGAGCTCGAGCGGAACCATTACATTTTCAATTGCGGTCAGGGTTGGCATCAGTTGAAACGTTTGGAATACAAAACCGATATGTCTGTTCCGGACTGCAGCAAGTTCATCTTCGTTCAGCTCATTGAGCTGATGGCCTTTTAGAATAATCCGGCCGGAACTGGGTTGATCGAGGCCTGCGCAAAGCCCGAGCAGAGTTGTTTTCCCGCTGCCTGAAGGCCCTACAATGGCGCAGCTTATACCGGGTTCAACGGTAAAGTTGATGTTGTCCAATACGGTAAGTGATTTCTCCCCGTTGCGGTAGGTTTTGGTAAGGTTTTCAGTCTGCAGTATGCTGTTTTGCTTGTTCATCCGGATGATTTTATGCTATAGGCAACTTTTTGAACGTTCTAATACGTTATCTTCATTCCAATTGTTAGTTAATAAACCCAAAATAGTCTTTTTATATTGATCCTGATACACCTGTCTGTCCAATCCCGACTGTTTGGGGTCCGGTCAGGCAGGTGTGTGAGGGCTGGATTGTTCAGGGAAATTAAATACATGGACTCATAAATACTGTTGTATTCACCTGCTGAAGCCGGTTCTGCGCCCCTGCACGATTGATATGACACCATATTGTATGAATTCATGTAATTAGGCCTGATCACTTTGTTGAGAATAATTTTCATTCATTGAATATACAGATGCGGATAACGGTAATAACCAGGATACTATTCTCACTGCTGATAAGTTTATCGGTTTTTTTACTCAGCGGGTTTGATCAGAAGGCCAATGATGAGCCAAAACGTATAGTCGTGTTTGGTGACAGTATTACGGCCGGATACGGGCTGGATCAGGAGGAGGCATTTCCTGCCAGGATCCAGGAAAAAATCGATGAGCTTGGATGGAAAGCAGAAGTAGTGAATGCCGGGGTCAGTGGCGAGACATCGGCAGGCGGTTTGAGAAGGGCTGACTGGGTATTGCAAAGAGCTGTCGATATTTTTGTTCTCGAGCTGGGAGGAAATGACGGTTTGCGAGGCATTGATCCGGATGTGACCAAAGAAAATTTACAGAAGATTATGGATAAGGTATGGGATCGATACCCCGCTGCCAGGATCCTTCTTACCGGCATGGAAGCCCCACCGAATATGGGAGATGATTACACCCTGAGATTCCGTCAGATATATCGTGAACTTGCAGAAGCCAATGAAGTTATTTTCATGCCGTTTATCCTGGAGGATGTCGGTGGGATACCGGAATTGAATCAATCGGACGGTATTCATCCGACCGCCGAAGGCCATGAAATTATTGCTGATAACCTCTGGGAACTGTTAAAGCCGGTATTGGAAGAAATCAGAAATAATTGAGAAAATTGTATCTTACATATTGAATCTCTTAACTGATTATTTCTACAGCCATGGGTGAGGAAAAAGTAATATTGGCGGAAAGCAAGGAACAGACCCAGGAGTTTCTCAAAGCGCTGCTCAAAGATATACGGGCTCTTGGAAAGATGCTGGATGAGAATTGGTTTGAGATTGATAAAGTTCGCATCGGGGCTGAGCAGGAGTTGTGCCTGGTGGATACAAATGCCAAGGCTGCTCCGATTTCGATGGAGGTACTGGAACGGCTCGGGAAAGGTAATTTCACCACTGAACTTGCCAAATTCAATATTGAGATCAACCTGGAACCATTGGAGTTCAAAGGCAAATGCCTCTCTCAAATGGAGACAAACCTGCAGGAGCAGGTTGACAGGGTTCGCAAAGCGGCCAATGAACTGGGTGGCGAAATTGTACTCACCGGTATTTTGCCAACAATCCGGAAGGTAGACATCGAGATGGACAACCTGACCCCGCTGCCACGGTATGCGGCACTCTGCAAGGCTATTAACAAGCTGAGGGGCGGGGAATACGACCTGAGAATCCAGGGAATGGACGAACTTCTGATGCGCTTTGACTCTCCCCTGATTGAAGCGTGCAATACCGGGTTCCAGGTACATCTTCAGGTGGCTCCTGATGAGTTTGTCAACAAGTATAACATTGCCCAGGCCATTACAGGCCCAGTTCTCGCTTCAGCAGTTAACTCACCCATTCTATTTGGCAAGCGTCTGTGGCAGGAAACGCGTGTGGCATTGTTTCAGCAATCGGTTGATACCAGGAAAGCCAGCGATCATCTGCGTGAAACCAGTCCGAGGGTTACATTTGGAAACGAATGGCTTAAAGACAGTATTCTGGAAATCTATAAAGAGGACGTAGCGCGATATCGGGTAATGATTTCCAATGAAGTGAAAGAAGATGTGGATAAGCTGATTGAGAGTGGCACACCGCCGCAATTAAAAGCGCTTCAGATTCATAATGGTACGATCTATCGCTGGAATCGTCCCTGTTATGGTATCAGCAATGGCAAGCCCCATTTGAGGATTGAAAACCGGGTTTTCCCGTCGGGGCCTACTGTTGCAGATGAAGTTGCAAATGCTGCCTTCTGGCTGGGTCTGTTAAAAGGGATGGATGAACAGTATGACGACATCACCGAAATCATGGATTTTGACGATGCCAGGATGAATTTCTTTGCAGCCTCAAAAATGGGAATGGATACGAAATTCAGATGGTTGGATAAAAAACGTTATACGGCAGTGGATTTGATCACCCATGAATTGTTGCCGCTGGCCCGGCAAGGACTCAAAAATGCAGGTATCCATAAAGCGGATATCGACACCTATACCAATATCATTGAGGAGCGAACCGATCTGGGGCAGACCGGGAGCTTTTGGGTGATGAGTTCACACAGCGATCTGATAAAAAAAGTATCGAGGGAACAAGCTCTGACAGCGATTACCAACGCTATGATAAAAAACCAGCGTAAAGGTGAACCGGCCCATAAGTGGGGGCTTGCCAAAGTGGAAGATATGGAGATGTGGCAGCCTTCGAAGCTGGTCGTTGAGGAATTTATGACAACCGATCTGTTTACCGTCCAAAAGGATGATATACTGGAACTGGTTGCCAACCTGATGGAATGGCGCAGAATCCGATATGTTCCGGTTGAAGACGATAATAAACACCTGGTTGGCCTGATAACCATGCGGACAGTTTTTAAAGAATTCAGTAAAGAGATCCATCAAAAAGAGACAGTACCGCAAACTGTGGCTGATTTGATGATCAAAAATCCCATCACCATTCATCCTGAAGCCTCGATTCTCGAGGCAATCGAAATCATGGGCTCCCAGATGATCGGCTGTCTTCCGGTTGTAAAGAATAACAGACTTGTCGGGATCATAACGGAACAGAACTATATGACCATCACGGCAAGGCTATTGAGGCGATTGGACTATGAAGATGAGAACTGAGAACAGCGAGAATTTAAATAAAAGGACCGGAAAGAATAATTCATCAAAAGGGAACGTATGGGTGAGCAAAACATAGCCATTGCACAAGATCCGGAATCAAGAAAGTCATACCTCAAACATCTGCTTCATGATGTAGAGGCTATTGAGCGAATGCTGGAAAATAATCAGTTCGAGTCGGGAATCAACCGGATTGGTGCTGAACAGGAGTTTTGCCTGGTTGACAAGTATTTTAAACCTTCCCTGAATGCTTTGGAAGTTTTACAAAAAATCGATGACCCGCATTTCACACCCGAACTTGCCAGGTACAATCTGGAGATCAATCTGGATCCTCTGACACTAAAAGGTGATTGCTTTTCCAGGATGAGGAAACAATTGAGCAACTTATTGAAAAAAGCTGAGGATGCGGCCGATGGATTTAAGGAAAAAATCATATTGACCGGAATTTTGCCTTCCATCGATTACAGGGCTGTTCAGATCGAATACATGACTCCCAAAAAACGGTATGAAGTTTTGGCAAATATCATTTCGGATTTGAGAGGGGAAGATTTTGAACTGAATATTACCGGGGTTGATGAACTCATACTCACTCACAACAACATATTGTTCGAGGCGTGCAATACAAGTTTTCAATGCCATTTGCAGATTGAACCGGATGATTTTACGGATATGTACAATTGGGCACAAATGCTTTCCGGTCCGGTTCTGTCAGTAGCGGCAAATTCACCGTTATTGCTCGGTAAACAGTTGTGGGCTGAAACGCGGATCCCTTTATTTCAGCAAAGTATTGACACACGTGGCAAAGGATATCATTTAAGGGAACGTGAGCAGCGGGTAACGTTTGGCAACCGTTGGATCAGAAGTGTGGGTGATGTTTATAAAAATGATATAGCACGCCATACCTTGTTTTTTATGACGGATATCAATAAAGATTCACTGGAAACATTGGGAAAAGGAAAAATTCCAAATTTGGATGCATTACAACTTCACAATGGTACCATATATAAATGGAATCGTCCATGTTACGGTGTTACAAAAGGTGTTCCTCACTTAAGAATTGAAAATCGTTATCTGCCATCGGGGCCGACGCTGGATGATGAGATTGCAAACCTTGCGTTTTGGGTAGGGTTGATGAGTAATCTGCCGGATAAATACAGGAATATCTGGGAAAGAATTCGATTTGAAGAGGTAAAAGAAAATTTCTATAAAGCAGCCATGTGGGGAATACAAAGTGGAATGGTTTGGGATGGGGAACTTATGTCGGCCCGCACTTTGATCCTCGATATTTTGTTGCCAATGGCCCGGGAAGGCCTGGAGAAGAAAAAGATTGATCAAAAAGATATTGATAAATACCTCTCAATTATAGAGGCACGTGCAAGCGGGTATGCAACCGGTGCAAGATGGATAGTAAATAGTTATCGTGAATTGAAACAGAAGCTGGGCAGAGAGGAAGCAGTTGTTGCTTTAACAGCAATAATGAACAATCGAAGACTGGAGGGTAAACCGGTACATGAGTGGAAACTGGCAAAGTATGAGGAATCTCAAAAACTTGAGATTCAATACGATGTTGTGGGCAATATAATGTCGACCGATTTGATTACAGTTAATGAAAATGATCTTGCAGCGCTGGTTTTGAAGATTATGGAATGGAGAGATATCCGGCATTTACCTGTTGAAGACAGCAGAGGTAACTTGAAAGGAATTATTACAAAGAAGCGGCTTGTTCGTTATCTTAACAACCCAGATCATTACGCTCATGCAATAGCAGCAGATGTGATGAGTAAGAACCCGGTTACAATCGGGCCGAATACAGATATCAAATATGCTATGCTGATGATGCTCGATAAAGGCATCAGTTGTCTGCCGGTTGTTGAAGGCAATGAGCTGATTGGAATCATTACAGACAACGATACACAGATTGTCTGGGAGAAGATGAAAAAACGAGGTAATGCAGATAACTGAATCAACAATTGCGGATCTGAAAATCACCGATCGAATACGATGGTCCAAGTCGGGTGATCAAAGAGGTCCTGTACTTGTGTTATTTGTAGGCATCCATGGTAATGAACCTGCAGGGCTCAAGGCAATTGAAAATTTATCAAAACAAATCGATGAATCGGCTACTCCGTTCAGGGGATCCGTATATGCAATCAGCGGGAATTTACAGGCCATAAACCTCGGGTTGAGGTACCTGGATACAGATTTGAACAGGCTTTGGGAACTTTACAACACAAGTGAAGATTTTTCCCAAATGAACGGCCAGGACTGGCCGGCCGAATACGATGAAAGCCTGGATATCAAAAAGGCGATCGATGCGATTGTTGAAAAACACAGTCAACAGGCTGACGATTTTATATTTGCTGATTTACATACCACTTCCTCGGAGAGTTGTGCTTTTATCCTGTTGAACGACACCCTGGCAAACAGGGGGCTTGCCCGGAAATTCCCGGTTCCCCAGATTTTAGGTATCGAGGAAAACATTCACGGCACGCTGCTCAGTTATATCAATAACCTGGGCTATAAGGCCATTGGGTTTGAAGCAGGAGCACACCAAAATGAGGCATCTGTTGAACGAAGTGAAGCGTTTCTGTGGCTGCTGCTGCACAATACAGGAGCTCTCAAACTGGCAAGGGAAAAAATAAATGAGTATAAAAAGAAGCTGGGTGCCCACCCTGGTGTTCCCGATACCTATTATGAAATCAAATTTCATCAGTTTGTCAATGATCCCCAAGATTTTGACATGCTTAGCGGGTTTGAAAATTTTGATCTCATGGAAAAAGATACACCCCTCGCATATTACAAAGGTGAGCTCATTAAAGCACCGGTTTCCGGCCGCATATTTATGCCTTTATATCAGAAAAAAGGGCATGACGGGTTTTTGATTATTCGGGAGGTGTCGGAAATCTGGTTGCGACTGTCGGCATATCTGAGGAAGAGTTTTGTTCATAAATACCTGAAGTATTTACCAGGGGTAACACCTGCCGATAATCGCGGATTTGAAGTTAATCTCCGGATTGCAAGATTCCTGGTAGAGGATATTTTCCATTTGTTGGGATACAGGGTTACTAAAAAGGATGAAAATACCCTAATTTGTTACCGGCGATAACCATTCTGCCAGCGTCATAAAAACAACCACCAAAGTTGATTGATAGAACAACCACATGTTAGATTTTCGTTTTGTTGATGGTACACGGTTGATTTCAGTTGTTGAGGCTTTGATTTTTGCAAGTCAGGACCCGATTTCATGGGATCACATCGCCGGAATAATCAGGGAGAGTGAAGAGGAATTGCAGCTTGAAAAAGAATCGGTTGACCAGATTGTTGGCCAGCTGAATGACAGGTATGAAAAGAATGATCTGGCATTCAAAATCGAAGAGGTAGGCGGAGGGTACACCTTTGTGACACAGCCGCGCTACCATCCCTGGCTGAGTATTTTTCAGCACGAGAATGCCTACCGAAAACTCTCGCAGTCGGCGATTGAATCACTGGCAATAGTCGCTTACAGACAGCCGATAACAAAACCCGAGGTTGATCAGATCAGGGGGGTTGATTCCAGCTATATGCTCAGGCAGCTGCTGGAAAAAATGCTGATCAAGGTGGCCGGCCGGGCTGATTCTCCTGGCAAGCCGCTGTTGTACAAAACGACCGACCATTTTTTAAAACATTTTGGCATCAACAATGTGGACGAATTGCCAAGGCCCAGGGAGATTGAGGAAATTTTAAAGGATGATGATATGGCCGAACACCGGCGCCTGCTCATGGAGCGTCAAATGGAGCTTGATGAGAATGATGCAGATGAGATAATGGAAGAATTTCTCGAAAAACAGGACAACGACACCACTGAACAACCGAAGCTTGACCTGAAAGTAAGCCGGACGGAAGACAGTCCTGGCTTGGAAGATTCCCCTGAAGATGGCATGAAGGTGAGCCGGGATGAAGGCAGCCCTGATTCGGATGAATCCCCGGGGCCTGGCACAAAGATAAACCGGGAGGAAGGTGATCCTGAATCGGAAGAATCCCCGGAAGAAGGCATAAAGGCAGGGTCCGGGGCAGACAGCTCCGAAACGAATGAATCAGAAGAAAAAAAATAACCGGAAAATTAACACTGTTTTATCAGTTACAAAGCTCAAGATTGTCTCTGCCGGCTGAACAATAGTTCGAATCTTATTTTTGATATGAAAAAAAGAAAAAGACCGACAACGAAAAAGAATGCAGCCAAAAAAGCGGGTAATCAGCACAGGGTAAAACAGGAATCACATCTTCGCGATGAGATCCGGATCAACAAGTTTATCGCTCATGCCGGATTCTGCTCACGGCGTGATGCGGATGAACTGATTGAACAGGGCAAGGTATTTGTAAACAATAAACGGGTCACTGAACACGGTGTGAAGGTCAAAACGTCCGATAAGATTGTTGTGGATGGTCAGGAGATCAGCCTTGAACCATTTGTCTATATTCTGCTGAATAAATCGAAAGATACCATCAGCACGACCGATGATGAAAAGGACCGCAATACGGTACTCGATGTCGTAGAAAGTGCAACCGGCTACAGAGTCTATCCGGTTGGCCGGCTCGACCGCAATACGATGGGCTTGTTGCTTTTGACCAATGATGGGGATCTTGCGCATCGACTTATGCATCCCAGCTACAAAGTGAAAAAGGTGTATGAAGTCGCTTGTGAACGGCCGTTAACGGACCCGGAAATTTCGGAGCTGATCCGTGGAATTGAACTGGAAGACGGCCCGGCGAAACCGCACCTGGTTCAGCAAAGTGTTCTCGATCCGTCAGTCCTGGAAATTACGGTGTTTGAAGGCCGGAACCACCTGATCAGGCGCATGATCAGCTATTTTGGCACAGAGGTGGTAAAGTTGAAACGAGTGAGATACGGCACCCTGGACGATAAGGATTTACGGGTCGGCCGATGGCGTTATTTGAAGCAGAAAGAAATTAATAATTTGCGTAAAATGGTTAAACTGCAGCCGCTTGATTTTAACAACGAACAATTATGAGCATTACCAATATATACAAAACCTCTGATTCTGTCACTTCTACGGAAAATTTACCTATCCAATACGATTTGTACGTTCCCGGTAACAGCTCCCGGGATCTGCTTCCGGTTGTGATTTTTGTTCACGGCTTTAAAGGATTCAAGGATTGGGGGCCATTTCCCGACGCCTGTGAGGATCTCTCCCGGCAGGGTTTTGTGGTGATTGCGATGAATTTTTCACGCAATGGAATCGGGGAGAACCCGACTGAATTCGACCGGCTGGATCTCTTTGAAAAACAGACGCTGAGCCAGGATCTCGATGATATCGGTACGATCATTAACGCGATTAAAACCCGGGAAATAAGTTCTTCAAGGGTTGGCCTTCACACCGACTATATCGGTATCATCGGGCATTCGCGAGGCGGGCACACAGCTGTAGCTGCAGCAGCTGAATACCCGGAAATTCAGTGCCTGGTCACGTGGGCGGCTGTTGCCGATTACAACGAAACATGGAGTGATCAGATGATCGCCGACTGGAATGGGAAGGGATACACCGAAATCGAAAATGCACGAACCGGCCAGGTTATGAAAGTGGATAAGGTTGTTTATGATGATGCGCTGAAGAATGCCGATCGACTGATGGCAATCAAGAGAGTCAAGGAGCTCCACTTGCCGGCCATGTTTATTGCCGGGAAAGCAGACGAGTCGGTTCCCTGGCGTGATTCGGAACAATTATACCGGAATTGCCCGTCAAATAACAAGGAACTTCGCCTTATACCAGATACCGGCCATACATTTGGAGCATCTCATGCTTTTGAAGAGGATGACTATCCTGAAAAGTTTGCAGAAGTCCTGGAACTTACGGAAGGCTGGTTTCTCGATAATCTCGCATAAACGACAAGCTTTTTGCGTTAATCGTTTATGAAATTATATCTATCGATAGTGCTATTCCTTTTAGCCGGAGCTGCAGAGTTAAAAGGGCAGGTGCCGGTACTGATTGAGGATACGGAGTTTCAGGAAGTGGCGCGTGCGGCAATTGACTCGCTCTATAACCGGAATCCGGATGCCGTCCATGAACTGATGGAGCCGTGGTCCGCCAAATACCCGGATCACCCCTTGTGGCTGTTGTGGGATGCAATGGATCACTGGTGGATGGTTTTAACCGACCTGTATAACCATAGCCAGGATGAGTTACTTTTCGAAAAATTGGAGCAGGCGAACGAGGCGGCTGACAGGCTGCTGGATGAGTCGCCCGGCCACCCGGATGCTCATATTATACAGGCCGTAGCAAATGGATATATTGCTCGCCATAATGCCAACAGGGAGCGGTGGGTGAGAAGTGTGCGTACCGGACGGACCGCTTACAGGGCTCATATCGAACTGGAACAAGCAGCGCCCGATCTGGCGGATAACCTGTTCGCAAAAGGGTTGAAAGAGTATTACTCGGCATACCTGCCGGAAGCATACAGGGTTGTACGAGCCGTTTCGTGGTTGTTGCCTGACGGGGATAAAGCTGAAGGATTGAGACTTTTGGAATATACCAGCAGAGAAGCCGTTTTTGCACGGCCCGAGGCGAACTATTTTCTTGGGATGATTTTGTTGAATTATGAAGGGGAGTATGAAAAGGCGATAAATCTGTTCCAAAACCTGGTCGATTATTATCCCAATAACAGTTATTATCGCAGATTATTGGTCCGGTCGCTTTATCGGC
Source organism: Balneolaceae bacterium (assembly GCA_007118695.1). Taxonomy (GTDB): domain Bacteria; phylum Bacteroidota; class Rhodothermia; order Balneolales; family Balneolaceae; genus SKRC01. The sequence continues at coordinate 89,739 of SKRC01000085.1, forward strand.
ACAATATGTCCTCAGCGGCCAAACAGGAAATTGAAAAGGCATTGAAATATTGGGCAAAAAACGAATTTGCCGATGAATTGATCCTGAAGGAAGAGCTGCTGTACTGGCAAGGGCGTATATTAAACCAGACAGGACAATTTGAGGAAGCTTACCAGGCGTTTGAAGATAGCTACCGCATCGGCCTGGAGCTTCCAAACCGAAATAAACGAAGATTTCATGCCTTAAGTGGATATTATGCTGGATTAACCGCCGAGAGAAATGGGGATAAAACAGCAGCCCGGAATTTTTATCGCGCTGTCACTCAACTCGATTGTGAACCCGAGGCCCGGGAAAGGGCAAGAGTACGAATGAGAAACATGTGAAAATTACCGCCTAACCGGCAGTATTTTGTTGGACGTTCATGGTAAACTCAAAACTGTTCTCCTCTTCGATCCGGGTTGTTCCTGGCTGGAAAATCCTTTCCGTGAAACGAACGTCTCCATTGTCTTGGATCCGGACAACCGTTGAACAACGGGTTCCGTACTCTTCAGTCCGGATAAAAATGGCAGACACGGCTTTCTCCATTTCGGGTGAAAGGCCGGTATCGGGAAGTTGATCCGAAGGATATGTATCACTGTTTGCCAGGATCCGGAACAGATTTTCTTCATCCAGGGAATTGCTTATCATTAATTTCCGGAACTCCTGTTTTGCCTTCTCTACCTTCGGCCAGGGAGTATTCATCAGGGCATTGCTGATGCCATGGATACCCGGCTCTACCGGAGTTGAGCGGCTTGTGATGTTCGAATAATGATAAAACGATTGTGCATCCGCGGCAAGGAGATTGAAACCGTTGTAGCTCTCCGGATCAGGAAATGTTGATAAAAACTCTCCAGCCGGACGCCGGCTTTGAAGGAAGGCCGTTACCAGATGGCCGCGACTCCGGGCATCGGAGTTATGGGATCCCATCTTTCTGTAGTTTGTGAGTGCGGCAATACGGCCGTTTTTATGTACCCCCAGCCACGTGCCGCCGGCAACTTGATCTTTTCCGGCTAACAGGAAAGGGTCGCTATCCCAGAACCGGGCTGCACGGGTTGGTCGCTCATAGAACTCATCCCGGTTTGCAGCCAGGATTAATCGATGCCCGGGTATGGTCTTGTATCCAAATACAATCAGGCACATTTTATTTTTTATTCAATTCACTTTGTACTGTTAACAACCTGCATTACGGGTTAATAATTTATTTAAGATAGATCATACTTTTCTTTAAAATAGGCTTGGGGCACAATTTAACTATCGTATTGCACGCATAATAATTTCCCGTTGTATAGTGTCGCGATTATTTCATTCGTTTCATGATTCTGAATAGAACAAACAGGAATTGCCCGCATTTCGCTACGCTTACAAAAAATGATCACTCCGTGGGGAAAAGATGTACCCCGACAACCGTCGGGAGGGAAAAGATAAGCGCTCGGAGCGCACATCTATGTTAGCTTCGCCTTGCTGAGGGAAAAATCTCTTGGTGAAAAATGCGGGATAGATGCCCTGTTCTGTTATCGGTTAAAGCAGTAAATCTGTCGGTTATGTGGTGATTAAATACGCACACCGAACCGATGGAAGCTGCCAGGCAATTGAGCAAGAAAATAGATTGAAACTTATTCTGTTTGAATTCGATGTAAATAACGATATTTAAAGGATTTAAAATAAAACAGGGAATCGGTATTGATTTCAGGAAAAGACACAGCAAAACGTGACTGGCTTATACTGATAATCGGCCTGCTGGCCGGGGCTTGGTTTTTCTTTGACTATGGGACGCATCATCCGATCAGCCAGGCCGATGCCTCATTGGGCAAAGAAGCGGCTGTTAGCCTTGGCACTGATGTGATCAGTGACTTGGGGTATTCCCAAACCGATCTTGAATATATTTCAAGGTTTGCCACACGTGAGACCCTGCTCGACTATATCCAGCAGCAGACTGGTTTCAGGACATTCTTTGCCGACAATGCAAGGTCATCAGCATTTCCGGTTTATCATTGGAGGGTGGACCTGGTGTCTTCGGCAGAAGATCCGGATACACCGGATAACGATATTGAACAGAGAGATTTTGACGATTTAGTTACAATGACCCTCACATTCAGCCAGGGTGGGGAGTGGCTGGAATTTAAAAACCCAAACAACAGGCGCCCTCACAGGCTTCTGTCTGCGGAGGTGATCAATCACGCATTCGACTTGCCTGGGGAGTTGTTATTTGCGGCGAGATCAGATTCAGTGGCACTGGCTAATTTTGCATTTGAATTTGACCGGGTTTTGCCAGACGACACCTTTATCAGGGAGGATGGTGTTATACAAATAGGGCTTAATCGTGCCCGAACCATGGCCGGCTATTATCTTGAACGCACCGGCTGGCCCACTGATCTGCTGCAATTCAATACCGGCCGGGTAATTCCGTTTGATGATTTTGAAGCAGCGGAGCTGTTATACAGCTACCGGGATGAGGAAACAGGGAATCACATGAGGCTGGCCATGACGCTTGCTCCGGCAGGTGCTCTTTTGTCAATGGAAGTTGATTATCCGGATATTGCACCAGCTGATCCTCCGTATATTATCAACAGTTTGAGGATACTTGTGGTCATTGTATTCGGCTTCTGGGTGCCAATTCTGCTTTATATACGGATCCGGTTGCGGGTGATTGATATCAAATCCGGAATTTTATTTGCGGTGCTTGCCGGTCTGGCTGTTCCCTTGTTCCTGATCTTGCAGTGGCTTCATGAGCAGATGCAGATTCCGGGTGCACCGGGTGCGATTGATATCATCTGGCTTGTTACCACCGTTGGCCTGTCAGCAGCACTGGTATCACTGGTCTTTTTTGCAATTACAGTGATTGGTGAATCATTGACCCGTCAGAATTGGACTGAAAAAATCCAGACGATGGACCTGATTCGTATCGGCCATTTTTTCAACCTGCCCGTGGGTACTGTTTTTGTCCATGCTGTATCCTTCGGGATTATCATGGCAGCGGCCTGGTCGGCTGCATTCTGGCTATTGCCCGGAGCCTATATTTCGGTAAGCAACACATTCTTTTCCGACACCACCTTTTTCGCGCCCCTGGTGAGAATACTCTCCATATTCTTTCTCTGTTTCATCACCATCCAGGCCGTGTTTTTGGTTCTGATCGGCCAGATCAGCGGCTCTTCCAAAAACAAATTGATCCTGGTTTTAACAGTTACGGCTATTTTCGCAATCATGATCCCGGTATTGGCAAATACTGGCCCGATCATTGAAGCGATGATGTTAAATGGTCTGGTAGGTTTCGGGCTTAGTATAATCTACCTGCTAAGGGATTTTTTAACTACCATGCTCTCTTATTTTGTCTTTAAACTGCTGCTGGTAACGGCAGACGGCTGGCTCATGGTTAACTCCCCGGATATCATGATCTTTTATCCGGCGATAGGTCTGTTGTTTGTCTTTCTGGTTTATGGATTCATTGCTACCACCCGCGGGAAATCGGTAAAAGAACTTCCCCGGTATGTACCCGATTATATAGAAGATCTGGCGCAGGAAGAGCGCATCAAACAGGAACTGCAGATCGCAAGAAAAGTACAGCAGTCTTTTCTGCCTGTGAGAAAACCGGAGCTGGAAGGCATAGATCTGGCAGCTATCTGCATCCCGGCTTATGAAACCGGTGGTGATTACTACGATTTTATCAGCTTAAATGAACAGCAGCTTGCCATTACTGTTGGAGATGTAAGCGGAAAAGGGTTTCAGGCAGCATTTTATATGACGTTTATCAAAGGGGTGCTGCATGCGCTTTGCCTGGATCACACCTCAACCGTCCCCATTTTGAAAAAGGCCAATAAGCTATTTCGAGAGAATGCGAGGAGAGGGACATTCATTTCACTAATTTATGGAGTGATTGATTTGAATAAACAGGAATTTAAATTCTCCAGGGCCGGGCATAATCCGCTCCTTTACTACAGGGAGAAGGAAAACCTGTTAAAATCCATCAAACCGAACGGACTGGCTTTGGGCATGACTGATGGCAAGTTGTTTGAAGACAATATAGTTGAATCTATTATCAGACTGGAAAAAGGAGATATGCTGATACTGTTTACGGACGGAATTGTGGAGGCCGTTGATAATAACGGCCAGCAATATGGCGACCAACGGCTTGAGCGCATGGTCTATTTCCATCACTCCAAGTCGGCTGAAGAGATGGTCGAACAGATTGTAAAAGATGTTGAAAAATTTGCCGATGGAGCAAAACAACACGATGATATGACTTTGCTCGTTATAAAGCAGAAATAGGAATCATTTTCTATCTTACCAAGAAGGATGAAACAGATTAATTGAAGATAAATGCGGAAAATAATTTACAGCGTGTTGTTATTGTTCTTGCTGGGCAGCCTCAAGCCACTGCTTGCCCAGGAGTTGCCGGAAGACAACCTTGACTGGCAGCAAATGGATCGGGCTCTGACCCTTGCTTCCGAGAATGATAAATTGATATTGATTGATGTATTTGCACAATGGTGCCCCTATTGCCAGCGTATGCAGTCGGATGTGTATCCTTCCGAAAAAGTTGAGGAGAAAGTGAAAAAATATTTCATTCCGGTCCGGATTGATACGGAGTCCGACAAGGCGATAACTTATCTTGGTAATGAGTTTACAGAGTCGGAATTTGCAGCAGCTCTTCAATACCGGAGCGTACCGACAACGTATTTCATGAATGCCCGTGGGGAAGTGTTAGGTCAGCAACCAGGATTTTTACCTGTTGATGTGTTTGCCGAATTACTTGAATATGTAGGCAGCGGTGCGCATGAAACACAAACGTTCGAAGAGTTCAGCAACCGGTAATTTTGCTATTCACCCGTTATTTAACCCTTAAACAAGTAAAAGCCGATGGTACTTAGTCAGGCAGTTGAAGACTATATCAAAACAATCTACACTCTTGAACTGGAAAGCGAGGGAGAAGGAGTATCTACGACAAAAATTGCGGAAGTACTTGAGGTTTCTTCTGCTTCAGTAACCAATATGATCAAGAAACTGGCTAAAATGGGGCTCGTCAGGTATGAATCCTATTACGGGGCAACACTTACGGATTCGGGGAAGAAAATTGCACTTGAAATCATCCGGCATCACCGGCTTCTGGAGCTCTATCTGAAGGAAGTGATGGGCTATTCCTGGGATGAGGTTCACGATGAGGCAGAAAAACTTGAACACCACATTTCAGAACGTTTTGAGGACAAAATTGCTGAGCTTTTGAATCACCCGACGCATGATCCTCACGGTGATCCTATCCCCAGCAAGGAGGGAATAATGCCTGAAATAGCAACTGAACCGCTGACGGATGCCGATGTGGGCGAGCAGTTAATGCTTGGAAGGGTGACCAATCAGGAACCGGAATTACTGCGCTATCTTGAAACGAAGGGACTGATCCCGGGTATAGAACTTGAAGTAATTGAAAAAGCCCCCTTTAAAGGCCCGGTGACCGTGAAAGTTGATGGAGAAGAACAGGTTATAGGCTATGAGGTGGCTGTTAATCTGTACATGATGAAGGGGTAGCCCCATTTTTTGGGCAGTTCTCCGGGCGCTCATGTTTTCCCAAGGCTGTCCAAAAAGACAAAATCATCTAAAATAAGCTTTAATAAATTAGGTTCCGGATACTTCAAAAAGCTCCTGTCTCTTCTGACTTGCCCCGGCCCTTCTCTACTTCGCAAATTTACTCCGAAGAGTGGGTAGCTCTTTTGTATGACTTGTACTTGCTTAATATTAATAGGTACTAAATATTTTGTACACGTAGCGAAACGATCCCCACTGAGTGAAATTTACACTGGAATACGGTGGAGGGGGAGTGACCCGGTACATTGTTGCACTTCGTCTCAGGGAGTGTTAACCATCGGTTCAGGGTAGAGGAACTGGTAGTTCAATGTTTTCTTTAATTTTTGATTGGAGACCACCCTGTAGTCGGATTTTTCATCAGGCAGAAAGGTGGGAGCCTCAAATCCAAATTGAGAGGCCACGGACTGGTAAAATTCTTTACGGGTCGGGTGGCCGTCTGAAACGGCATTGAAAATATCATTCCTGATATTTTGTTCTATGATTTGATCGGTTATATGAATGCAATCATCCCGGTGAATAAGATTAACCGGTTTGTTGGCATCGGCCAGATCTTTTTTGCCGGCCAGGTAATTCCCCGGGTGCCTGTCATAGCCATAAAGTCCGCCAAATCGGATGGTGGTGGTATCGAATTGAACCTGGTTTTGAAGGTACGCCTCGCACCGGAGCAATATCCTGCCACTTTCGGAAGATGCATGGGCCGGATCGGCTTCATCTTCGCCGGTCAATCCGCCAAACTTGTTATAGACGGATGTGGAGCTTGCAAAAATGACCCAGTCGATACCATGTTCGATTACCTTATTCTCGACAGCTTGTATCCGGCCGGGGTATTGCCGGAGTTTTTGTTTATTGGATCTTCCGGGTGGGATATTGAGATATAAGATATCGGCATCCCAGAATTCATTGCAGGTGTCGCATTCGACCTGGTCGGTGATGTGAATCAGCCAGGAATCAATTCCGGCCTTCTTCAGCTTTTCCAGTTTTTCCTCCGAGGTAGTGGACCCTTTTACAGTGGCTCCTTTTTTCTGCAAATGAAGACCGGTAGGAAAACCCAGCCAACCGCAACCTAATATGGATATTTTCATGGATATTTATGGATGAATGAATTGAAATTTAACCACAGAGAGGTAATTATTCCAGTGTCATGTCGGGGCCGGGATCAATGATCCAACATCATTTATGGATTATAAGGTCTTTGAATTGTATTTGAAATGGCCGCGCAACTCTTATGAAAAAAGGCCGCTCCGGTTATTGTCGAAGCAGCCTTATCTGGGATGGGAATCAAGCCTTAAATGCCGAATGCTCCAAAACCATTAGCCCGCATACAAATTTCTTGGCGAGCTCCGAGTGAAGCAAAACAACACGTCAGTGGTCGGGTTAAATGTTGAATCGCAATCCACCCATAACTGTTCTTGGAAGTCCCGGACGAACACCGGCGGGCCGGTCTGATACGATGTATGTTTTATCCAGCAGATTTCTGACTCTCAGTAGCAGGTGGACATTGCCGGTTATTGCATAATTACTGCTGAGGTCGAACAGCAGATAACTGTCAGTACTGTTTTGGTCGTCAATCGATCCGCTTCCTGCGACAGTTCTCATTTTCGGTGAATACGAAGAATTAAGGTTAACAGTCAAATCACTGTAGGCAAGAGAAAGCCCCGCGTTGAACTGATGTTTCGGTATGAATGGAATTTCATCGCCGGTTGTAACTGTACCCCACGGGCCAAAGCTGCTTTCAAAATCCGATTGGAATGTGGCATGGGTAAAGGTATAATTGGCGTTAAATAGCGGGGTGAGAGAATTTAGATTCAACAGTTCAGCCAGATCCAGGTTGGTTGAGACTTCAAGCCCGTACACTTCGACTTCTCCGGCGTTGAATTGGCCAGTGGTCCCGCTACCGCCACCGGCGGCAAGGTCGGAGCCAAGCAGGTTGCTGTAATCGTTGTAAAAACCGATGACTTCGGCATTGAAGTTTCCATTGACCAATCTCATGCCGAGCTCATAGTTAATGCTCAACTCCGATTCGGTGTCGCTGGCAGAGCCGGGACTTGGAGGGGAAAATCCCCGATGAATTCCGGAAATGACCGTCAGATAATCTGTGGCCTGATATGTCACTCCGATACCGGGCACAAATACATTTGTCGTATATTCATGTTCGTTCAAATCGGATCCGGTTCTGTCAAGGTCGCTGCCGCCGTAGTTTTTGTTGGTAAACCAGATATTTTCAAAACGTATGCCGGGGGTAAATGTCCATCGGTCGAGCTGAATTTTGTCCCGGAGATAGAGTGATAGAGCGGTAGCAGACCCTATTCTGTTGGCCTGGGTGCCGGGAACTCCGGCATTGGTTAAAATCATTATTCCATCCTGCATCCGGTACCCATCCTCAAATTGGAAACGATCTTCCTGGTCCTGATGCAGCCGTACACCAAAATCCAGCTGATTGGAAGCCCCGGCAAGGTCAAAATTCACACCCAGTACAGACTCCACTCCCTGGGAGAAATATTCGCGGTTGTTGTTTCGAACATTAAGGGCATTGTCCGGACTGGTTTCCCCTCTCAGGTAACCGATTTCTGTAGGGTTATCTCCAGGATTTGTAAGGATATTTCTGAGGTTACCGGTTTCTATCGTTGGCACAGATGTGTCAAGGTCATGCAATTTATACCAAGCGCGTGTCACATCCTGTCGATAGAGAGTAGTGGTGAGATCGAGATTGTCTGAAAAAATGGCAAAGTGCCTGGCCGAAATTTGAGACTGTTCAACATTCATTTGATCAACCTGGGAAGCTGCATACCGGCGCATGGGATTGGATGAAAAATCATCTCTCGATAGCCCCAGATACGTTTCATCGGAGGTCTCCTTGTGGTAGCCCAGTTTCAATTCAAGACGCTGATAAATCGATGCATCAGCAGAGGAGGTGACCATAATTTTCCCCATCAAGTCCCGGACAAGATACCCGGTATCTCCACCATCGTCCAATTGTTTAAATCCATCATCACCCATTTGAAGAACTTCGATCAGATAACCAAACCGGCCTGTACGGTCTCCGTAATTGGCATGAAATTTATTGGAAGTTCGCTCTCCTGCGCTCAATTCAGCTTTACCACTTCTTTCGGTAGGAATCGGGGTGGAGATCAGATTGAGGGCGCCGCCGGTAGTGTTGGGTCCGTATTTAATTTGTGACGATCCTTTGCGAACTTCTACCGCATTGATACGTCCCATATTCGGGAAATAGTAAGCGGCAGGAGCTGAGTAAGGAGCCGGAGCTGCTAAAATTCCATCCTCCATGATATTGATTTTGGTGCTGCGCTCAACACCGGCCCCTCGAAGGCCGATGTTTGGCCTGAGGCCAAATCCATCTTCTTCCTGAATGTTCACGCCGCTGATACTTCTCAGTATACGATTTATATCAGTATGACCCTGCCTTTCAAGCTGCCGGTGGTCAATGTAACTTGCCGAACCGGGAATGTTGCTCACCCAAGCGGGAGTACCCACTACGGTAATCTTTTCCATCAATAGTTTATCAAAGACATCAATGGAATCCTTTTTTGCGGTTTCAGTATCTTGTGCCTGCAGTTGAAAAGCGGAAGAAAAGAACAGCAGGGATAATAATAGTGGTTGGTATTTTTTTGAAAGCATTTAAGAGTTAGTTTGTCGCTGGGCGGCCTTGCTGGTTGTTATTTAGAACAAGTCTAAGTTAAAACTGTATTTGAAAAGAGGCAACCTTTATATAGAATTATTCTAAATAAATAGAATCACACGGCCGGAAGGATATTTCAAAGCACAATTCGATGAATAAAAAAAAGATTGCCATCGTCGGCGCCGGGATAACCGGATTAACTGCTGCCTGGAAACTGCAAGGTAAAGGACATGACGTCTCTGTATTTGAGAGGAAAGATCAGCCGGGTGGCTCCATCCGAACTGTCAGGGCAGGTGAATGGCTTGCAGAGTACGGGCCCAATACGGTTCAGCTGAAAACCCAAAATCTTCTGGATTTTTTCCATGCCCTGAATCTGGGCAACCAGATCATAGAGGCAGATACCTCATCAGCCAATCGATTTGTGGTCAGGGGAGGTGAACTTCGAAAGGTACCTGAAGGATTAATGGATCTGATGAAAACATCACTGTTCAGTCATTCCGGAAAAATGAAGATTCTTCTGGAGCCGTTTGTCGGAAAGGGCAGGGAGCCGCAGGAATCACTGGCTTCGTTTGTGGAGAGACGGCTGGGCCGTGAATTCCTGGAGTACGCGATTGATCCTTTTGTGGCAGGTATTTATGCGGGAAAACCCGGGAGTTTATCCGTCAGGCACGCATTTCCAAAGCTTTATAATCTGGAACAGGAATACGGTTCGTTGATTGGTGGCGCCATCCGCAAGGGGATCAAAAACAGAAAAGACAGATTCAAAACGAGGTTAATATCTTTTGATAATGGTTTACAGGTACTGCCAGAGACCATTGCAGGGCAACTGGCAACCATTCATTATGGAACAGACGTTAGCCGTGTACAAAAAGGCAGTAACGGACTCGAACTGATTGCCGGAGGGATCAGGTACAGTAACTTTGACCGGATATTTTTGAATATACCCCTGTACAGGATTAACGAACAGTTGATAAATGGCGGTGGGGAGTTATCCGGAGTGATCAAAATAGCCTCCTATCCACCCCTTTCTGTTATTTTAACGGGCTACAAACAGGAACAGATCGATCATCCGTTGAATGGTTTTGGGTTTCTGGTTCCCGCAAGGGAAAACCGAAAGATCTTAGGCTCTCTTTTCAACTCAAGCCTGTTTCCAAACCGGGCCCCGGATGGACATGTTATGATTACAACGTTTGTGGGTGGGACACGACAGCCTGAACTGGCCTCGAAAGATACCCCGGAATTAAAGAGACTGGTCTGCCGGGAACTGGAGGAATTGCTTGGGGCAACAGGTGAGCCGAAATTTTTCGATCATATCTACTGGCCAAATTCGATACCTCAGTATACAACCGGCTATGATCAGGTGTTGGATGCCCTAAAAACCCTGGAAAATCAGAACCCTGGCATTCATCTGATCGGGAATTTCAAAGGCGGGATAGCACTGCCCGACTGTATCGAATCCGGCCTGAAAGTAGCTGACAATCTATAAAGAAGCATGTCCGGGAGTTTCCAGCAGAAACAACTTCACTGCACCAAAGGTACGTCGCTCTGTCCAGAATAAAGTTGCCCGTCCGACGCTTCGGGGTGGCTTGCTCTACGTCCCAAATAGATGGTGTTTGGAGCGATTTCGCCTCTATTTTCTTCCGACCACTGTCGGGATTGCATACGATCAAATTTCGCTTCGCGAACAAAAGATGAGTCCCGACCCCCGTCAGGGCACAAAAAATGAGTCCCGATCGCTGTCGGGAGGGAGATGAGCTCCGACCGTTTCCGGAGCGAAGTTGAGCACTTGGTGAAAATGATGAAACCCTGCATTTTATGGTAAACCAGGGAACTCTGCGGGTTAATCCAAATGAACCTCTTCGGTTTTCCTGCGGCCAAATTGATCGAGCAGCTGCTGCAGTACATTTTGACCCAGCTTTGTAATGCGTTCCTGTCGTCCCATCGAGAGAAAACGAAGCAACAGACGAAGCTCGGACAACAAATAGGGTGGATCCGAAACCAGAGTCTCATTTTCAACAATGAAATCCCAGTCCAGTGGCTTTTCAAAATTCACTCCGGCATCTTCCATGACCATCTGGTATACATTTGCTATCAGCCCGTAGCCGATCGTGCTGGGGTGGAGCCCGTCGAGGCTGAATATGCCGCCTTGTGAAATTTTCCTGGTTTCCTCGTCCACACGCAGAAAATCGGTTGAAAGCCGGACGCTGTCGTCTGGATTGACTAGATGAGCAGTGGCAGGATTTTTTTTCAGGGATTCAATAAATTCAGGCGGGTACGGTCGAACAGCGTTAAGACCCAATCTGCGCCGGGCAACAGCAGTTACGTATTTGCCGACCGGGACCAGATGGAAGCCAAACTCATCGGCTAAATTACCTATAATCACATTATATCGGTCAATCAGCTGATCAAGTTCTATCGCTTCGTGTTTTGTGAGGTGGGGATGCTTTTCAGGGTCAAAATCTTCATCCCAGACCCAGAATCGGGTGTAATAGTCAAAATAGCCGGAATGATTATGCTGACGGTTTTCATTTACGCCTCTTGTAACCGGTGGAATTGTCATATAGGGCAGGGTGGGCACAAAGACATTCGGAATATCCAGCACGGCAATCTGCTCATACAGATGCCTCATTTCGGCTTCAAAGTGTTCGGGGCGATAAACGGTAAATTCACGCTCATAGTGATGCATAGACATAAAATCATCATTTTCGGTGTAGATGATTTTCAGTGCACTCAACGCTCCTGCTATGTTGTTATGTCCGGTACAAACGATCAGGTTTTCAACTCCCCCATCATCGTTCAGCCTTACCACATTGTCTATCTGGCTGTTATTTTCAAACTCCTGATCAAATCCGGGATTCAAAACCAGTCGCCCGGTGATATACATGGCATGGTCTGGAAGAACGCTAAAAACCGAGTATCTGGGTTTGTTTTGATAGTAAAATTCGCGGCATTTCTTTTCGGTCATCAGCCAGGAATCGTTAGCGGCAAATCCCCATACCCCCTGGTTATGGTACGGCAGGTCCCTCTTTCTGTTCAGGTGGTAATCATCATCCTCCCAGTAATTCTTGATTCGCCTGAGGGTTGAATAAAGGTTTCGCATTACAGGCAGATATTGACTCCAGCTTATGGAATCACCAAACTCCTCCGACAAACCACGCACCAATACCTCGATGTTGAGCGGAATACCGGCCTGGCCGGAAAAAGAGGGAACATCAAATGATACGTCCGGTGGAAAGCAACGGGCCAGAAGTGCAGGGAAACTCAGGTCGGTGCGATAGACCCCGCCGTTTTTAAATCCCTGAGACATACTGTCGCCGATTGCAACCAGTTTATGTTTGTAAATTTTATTTTTCTTGCTCATTGGTCACTCAAGTCGGGAATCATTTTCTTATGAATATATGTATCTTCCAATCATATTAAATCAAACAATTTAATGACAGAAAAAAATCGGCTAAATCAATTTCGAAAAAAACGCACCGAGATGAATGAAAAAATTCTCGATCTTGATCATCTTGGCATTAAACGTTTTTTTAACCTGGACAGCAATACCTACCGTGATGGAGCCTTGCCGGTGAAAACAAAAGAGCTGCTGGGTCTTGTGGCATCCACAGTATTGCGATGCAACGACTGCATCGATTATCACCTGGAACAGTGTGCCAAAAGCGGTTCGAACAAGGATGAAATCGTCGATGCCCTTAATGTGGCACTGGTAGTCGGAGGCAGTATTGTAATTCCACATTTGCGACATGCGATTGCCACTCTGGAACTATTGGAAAAGGAGGGGGTACTTTGAGTTTTCGTTTTACCAAATTATTTCTGTTAACATGCATGTGGATTGGTTTGTGTGTTTTTGAATCTGAAGCACAGGTAGTTCCCGGTGAAGAGACTTTTGGTGTGCAATACTCAATTGTTCCGGTTTTGGGCTATAATTCGGATTACGGACTATTCGGCGGCGGGCTCTTTCAGCGTATAGACTATGGATTGGGGGTTCGACCATTCAAAAGCCGGTCGTCTGCAAACTTTACCATTTCAACAAAATGGAACATTATCAGTAAGATCGATCATGAACGGATAGAGAGTTTCGGCCGGGAAATCAGGAGCCGGATACGGTTTGAAGGAATCCGATTGTTAAGCAACACTTATTTTGGCATCGGCAATGACACAGAATTTACATCATCTGCATTTGAAGACGGCCGTTATTATTTTGAGGAAAGAACGTTGAACTTGCGTTATTGGGGCCGGAAAAATTTCATGGTTTTTGGCCAGAACGGAAAAATTGACGGCCAGTTGTTGGCAACTGTCTCATACAGCGACCCGGTTTCGAGTGGAAATGAAACCGTTTTTGAGACAACCCGGCCTGAGGGCTACGCGGGCGGTTGGGTGAATAAAGCCGGTTTAGGGGTCATCGTTGATAACAGGGACAACGAATTTGACCCATCCGTGGGGTACAGGTTTGAGACAAATGCTTCGCTTGCAGGTACGCTGACAGGAAGCAGTTACAGTTTCAGCCATTTGTTCACTGAACTGCGGGGGTATGTTTCCCCGATCAGAAACCTGGTAATTGCCCAGAAGCTGGAGTTTCAGCATTCAAAAGGAGATGTCCCATTCTGGGAACTGCCGACAATTGGCAATGAGTTTGGCCTGCGGGGGTATGCACTGAACAGGTTCAGGGGAGATAGTTCCCTGCTTCACATCATTGAATTGCGAAGCTGGCTATTCAGTATCCTTGATAATCAGATTCGGTTTGGCAGCCAGGTATTTATGGATACCGGGAGGGTGTTTGCCGGCGACGACCGGCTTGGAGACCTGACCGCTAACCTCAAACAGACCTACGGTTTTGGCGGGGCTATATCTATTTTAAATCCGGACTTTATCTTTCGCGGGGATATCGCATTTTCAGAAGATCTCTACAGAATTTATCTCAGTGTCGGTTACCTGTTTTAATCGGGCGATTGGTGAGTTACATGTTGGTTTGGTCTGCAGATAAAAAAGGCCATCGATGCGGAATGATACGAAATGTAACCGGATTTTAATTAACACAAGAGTAAGTTGCACAATTTATGAAGAAAGTACTGATCACAGCGGACCCGGATGATGCGAATTTGATGCTTGAAAAGCTATCAGAAAATCAAGTTAAACCGCTTCTTCTGCCATTGGAGCAGTTTGAGTATGCTATCGACCCTAATGAACAAGATGCCTTGCTTCAGCAATTGGACTCTTTTCAGTTTGTTGTCTATGGCGGGTTGAGGCATGCCCGCCACTTTCTCACCTGGATGCATGAAACAGATACAAAGTCAAAGTTCAGGGAAAAGATAAACCTGGTGTTAAACAAAGCTGAAGCCGATCTGTTGGAAGAGGCCGGAATTCCAGCTATACAACCGAAGAAAGCGGGAAAACCGATAGATATTATGGAATTTCTATTAAGAATTTCTTTGAATGGAGCGGTCCTGTATCCATGCGCTGAAGCCAGTTCCGAAGAGATGCCCGGCCTTCTTGAGGAGATGGAAATGCCTGTTGCTGCATTTACGGTCTGCAGATCTGTTCCTTTTGATAAAGCAGAGATTGAAATGAAACGGGAACAGCTGGAGAAGGCTGGCCCCGACTCTATTCTTTTTCACTCACGCAGCTCGGTGATACGCACAAAAGCTGCATTTCCCGATTTGGATTTGGCATCCTATAGCCTTGTGGCAGCAAGCGCCGGAGTTGCATACAAAATGAGACAGGAAAATCTGGAGCCCGATCAAACAGCCAGCGGTTCCTGGAAAGCGGTAATTGACGTTCTGAAGGGAATGTGAGTCCGTAAAAAATCACCGGTCAGAACTATTTACAATGATTAAAATCTGCACACAAATGGCACATCTATGACCAAAAACCAGTAATCTATCTAAAGAGCTATAAATATTAACATACATATGAATTGTTAGTTAGTAAAAGGAGTAAAGGGAGACACAGAGGAAACATCAGGTTGATATCACAAAAATCGATTGAAATCTGATTTTGTGGTAAAAGAATTCAGGCACCGTATTGAGATTCGATTGAAAATGGTGCGGATGTTCAATTGCCAATAACTAACAACAACGACATGCTATTATTGAGAGTTAAATATCTGACGGCAACACTGCTGCTGTGTTGTTTTATATCCGGTTGTATCACCAGGGAAGAAATTGACCGTTTCGTGAACGAACACATAGGCAGTGATCCCGGTGTAAAGATCGAAGATCCGGAAGATTCACTGGAGCCCGTAATAATGGTTGACCGGGATTTTGAAGAGATCAGGAGAAGCGGGGTATTGCGGATGATCACTCACTACGGGCCCAATACCTATTTTTTACATCAGGGCTTTGAAGCAGGTTTTGAATACGAATTGTTGTATGCCTTTGCAAGAGAGAACGAGCTGGTATTGGAGGTAGTCATTATTGACGATGACGAAGACCCCATGGAATTGTTATTAGCCGGTGACGGAGATGTTATTGCCGCCAATTATACCATCACTCCCGAACGGAGAAAGTCAGTTACTTTTACGCAGCCTTACAAGCTGACTGATAAGATTTTGGTCTATTCCAGAGACCTTCAAACCAGGCCCGGTACCCTTGAAGAGTTATCCGGGTCAGGTGTGCCCATCTCAGTTCGGCAAAAAAGTTCCGGTTCTGCGCATCTTAACGAATTCGTATACCAGGGATATGATTTGACTATTGAGTATATCCCGGATCAAATGGATACAAAGTCATTATTGGATCAGATCGCTATGGGTTCTATCAAAGCAGCGGTATTGAGCAACAAACTATTCCACCCTGCAAGCAGGTATATGCAGGAACTGATCGAAGGGCCCGTAATTGCCGAAGCAGATTCAATCGCTTGGGGAATCCGGGGGAATGCACCTGATTTGGGCCAGCAGATGAACAGTTTTCTGCAGAAACATTTCAGATTTTCGGAAAATATGGAGCGACCCAGGCGATCCGCATTTCTGAATGTTCTTCGTCAACGTTACTTCCAGGAGGGGCCACAAATTGCCGATTATTACAATCCTGATTGGCACTATTCAAATATCGGGTTGGAATCCTCATATGATCACGTGATTCACTCGGTTGCAGATTCCCTGGAACTGGATTGGAAGTTGTTAACTGCCATGATTGTGCAGGAATCCAGTTTTAACCCGGGTGCCAAAAGCTGGGCCGGTGCTGTCGGCCTGATGCAGATCATACCACGTTTTTCGGCCATTGAATATCAAGATTTGTATGATCCTGTGATCAATATTCGTGAGGGGGCAGGGATTATCAAGGCGCACATGGATCATTATTCATATCTGGACAGCCTGAATCAGAAATCCTTTGCTCTTGCCACATACAATGTCGGCCTGGGACATATGGCAGACGCCCGGCGCCTTGTTATAGATCAAAATAGGAATCCCAATGAATGGGAGAATGTTGCTGATGCACTACTCAGGATGATGCAGCGCAGGTATCATCAAGATGCGCGATACGGATATAAGCGTGGTATTGAAACGGTCCGGTATGTAAAAGAAATATTGAATCGCTACCAGATGTACTACAATGTTGCGATGTATGCCGAACGCAAAAGTTTCCGCGAGTCCGGGGTTCAGACGGTCGGCCTGCTTGATCCTTAGGAGCAAGATACAAGTTCCTGTGCCGTCGTTTTGGAATGCGCTTCTGGTTTGGTTTCTGGTATAGCTGTTTGGATGCTTTTTAATTGAGATAAAAGATGAGGTTTCGTGGTTTTGGATAAGAACTGCCGGATTATTTTTGGACTTCTTGAGTAGATGTTTTTTTTCGAGATACAGGATACAAGATGCCGGTTTCGAAGTGTTGAGTGATATCCAGACTTGGTTCCGAATATATGTCAAGATTCTTTATTTTTATTTAAATGATAAATGATACAGGATGTGTATCAACAGGAGATAACTTTTCACTTTTCACTTTTCACTTTTTTCTCACGACTCACGACTCATGACTCATGACTCATGACTCAAACCCGGTGTTTACTGCTGACAAAAGCGTCTAATAAGCGACTAATCTGAATCAGCATGCACTCCTTGTCAGCCAAGAGTAACGACCGTGCAGCCAGGCCCGCCGCGTTCCCAGGGAGCCAGCTCGTAATGTGAAACTTCTTTCCTTTTTTCAAGGTATTCATGGACCAGTTTCTTCAGAATGCCTTCTCCCTTGCCGTGAATGATATCCACCTCATGCAAACCGCTGGCTATTGCACTGTCGAGATACAACATCAGCTCTTTGACAGCCGCATCCCCGCGCATGCCCCGCAAATCCAGAGATGGTTTTACCGGATCCCGGGAGATCGACCGCGTATAGGAGGAGGCTTTCCATTTATCCACTTTATTGCCTTTCGGCTTCGAAGCGTCACTTTTCGTTAAATTACTGTAACGGGTCTTGATTTTCAGACCGCCGGCAATCACCACCGCCCGGTTTCCGTCTTTTTCAATCAACTCACCGGTGGTGTCAGAACCGGAAATCTGTACCGTATCCCCGACAACCGGCGGATTGTCCCCGGCCGGCTCCTGTTTTTTCTTCTCCGACTGCTGTAAATTTTCACGAATTTCTTTTTTATGTTCGGCAACTTCCCGGCGCACTTTTCGGACTTTCTCTCGGTCTTGTTTGCCTTCCAAAGTGATCTTTTCAACGGCCTGTTCAATCCTCCTGTTGGCATCTTTCATGATCCGGTCGGCTTCCCGATAGGCTTCATCAAGCTTGATCTGACGTTTGCGGTCAAGTTCTTCCGACTTCTTCTTGTACTCTTTTTCCTGAACTTCGGCTTCCTGTCGAAGTTTTTCATACCTGGCATGAGCATCTTCGGCATCCTGCAGCCGCTGTTCAAGACTAAGCAGCAGATCGGCCATCCGGTCGCGCTGATCGCCCAACAGCGCCCGCGATCGTTCCAGCAGAATTTCAGGTAGCCGCATGCGTCCGGCAATCTCAAAGGCGTAGCTGCTTCCGGGAATGCCTTTGCGAAAACGGTAGGTGGGTGCCAGCGACTCCTGATCGAATTCCATCGCACCGTTTGCCAGCTGGGGATGGTCGTGGGCAAAAACTTTCAAAGCCCCGTGATGGGTAGTGGCGATGAGAGTACTTCCGCGCTCGAGAACCTTCTCAATAAAAGCCTGGAAAAGTGCCCCTCCTTCCTCGGGATCT
The DNA here is from genome assembly GCA_007118695.1 of Balneolaceae bacterium. Lineage (GTDB taxonomy): Bacteria > Bacteroidota > Rhodothermia > Balneolales > Balneolaceae > SKRC01. Next base: position 108,126 of record SKRC01000085.1, read on the forward strand.
GTTCCTGTGCCGGCTTCATCAATCAAAACCAACCCGCGTTCATCCAACCGGTCAAGCGTATCACGCATCCATTTCAGGCGTGATGAAAACGTACTGAGGTCATTTTCAATCGACTGTTCATCCCCCATGTCCAGGCAAAGGGCAGATATGACCGGCAGTTCCGAGTCGGATAGTACCGGAAGCGGTATGCCGGACTGATGCATCATCGCAAGGATTCCGACCGTTTTAAGGGCAACCGATTTGCCACCCGCATTTGGCCCGGAAATGATGATTCCTTTTTCCGGGGTTACCAGTTCCAGGTCAAGGGGTACAATTTCTTCCTGTTTATCTTCACTCAATCGCCGGTTTTTAAGGATCAGGTTTGGATTCACACCACGAATGATGTTCCATTGTTGCGACTTCGACCGTCTTGGAATCACCCCATCCCAGCTCAGGCCAAGCCGGGTTCGAGCATGGATCAGATCCAGCCTGCTAAGCAGTGATTCATTGTTTTCCAGCAGCTTGCGATTACTTCTGACCAGGGATGTCAGGGACCGCAGTATTCGTTCGATTTCCCGTCGCTCTTCCGCTTCCAGTTCGCGAATGTCGTTGTTGATTTGCAGCGCTTCAACAGGCTCCAAATACACGGTTTGACCTGAAGCAGAGACGTCGTGGACAAATCCGTCCATCTTTCGTTTGTATTCAGCCTGGATGGGAATAACCATTCTGCCATTCCGAAGGGTGGGGCCTTCGTCGGATGCCATTCCGTCCTGCCGGGCTTTTTTGAAAATAGTCTGTATCTCATTTCTCAGCGTTTGTCGTTTGCTGTTCGCCCTGTTGCGGATCGATTTCAAAGCAGGACTGGCATTATCCTTCAGTTCCCCCTGGTCGGTAACAGCACGGTTAATCGCCTGTTCGAGTTCTCCGGCAGGCTGAAGGCCCCTGGCAATATCCCAAATTGAGGGATTTTCTTCTTTCATCCGTTCAAAAAATCCGAGAACCACCCGTCCGAGCCGGGCATGGGAGCGGATGGCAGGAAACGCCTCCAGGCTCAGGACTGCTCCTTCCATTGCGGAAAGGTCGAGCCATTCTTCAATCTCGTCGAGCTGTGTCAGCGGAACAGATGCCCCGTTTTGCAGAAGGAGAAGCATTTCTGATGTTTGTTTCTGAAGGGTATCCACTTCTTCCTCCGCTGAGGCCGGCTGTAATCCGGCTAGAAGACGAAGTCCACCGGGCGTATATAAAAGGGATTGGACAGCATTTCGAACTGCTTCAAATCCAATTTTTTCCGGAATGGTTTTTGGAATCGTCTGTATTGGGTTATTGGCCATAGTGCAAAGTTCGCAATTCATGCAACAATATTCAGGGAGAATTTACATCAAAGTCATTATCCCCACTTCTTCCGGATCCCACCAGTCCGGTTATCATCAGCCGGATCGCCCCGGCCCCAGCCCGGATAACATCATTCCGGAACCCCCGGACCGGTTATCATCAGCCAGATCTCACCCAGCCAGGAAAGTATTCGCCAATGCGAATTGCAAATGTTGAATGTTCGGTAACTTCATTACCTTCTACCCACATGGCAAACATCTACCTGCATTGAAAACAGGAGGCAATTGAAACCATATCCCCTTCGGGTAAATGAAGGTGGGGCGGCTGTTACCTTTTTTATGGGCGCAATATACCTTAAATGCTTATGATAATTCTGTTGCTGATTTTACTTGGAACCCTTGCCGGTATACTAGCGGGTTTCTTCGGTGTTGGTGGAGGTATTATATTTACCCCTATTTTTTTTCTGATTTTCACTCAGCATGGTGCAGAAAATCCGGTGATATGGACAATTGGTACGTCCCTGTTCTGTACCTTTGTAGCTTCCTTCAGCAGCACCCTTCAGCAGATCCGGCAACACAATCTCTATTTCGGGCAAGGTTTAAAAGTCGGTGTACTGGGGGCAGGAGGGGTATATATCGGAAAAATGATTGTGGAAGCTCCCTACTATACCGAAACCGTTTTCGTCAGCTTCTTTGCAACGCTCCTTTTTTTTGTAGCGGTTATGTTTTACCGCAGAGGATCCGGCGCGGTGTTGACCAAAGATAACCCGGAGGAGATTGGTTGGAGAAAATCAGGTCTAACCGGTGGGTTTGGAGGTATCGTTGCCGCCCTTGCCGGCATTGGAGGCGGAGCAGTGATGGTTCCGATAATGAATCTTTGGTATAAAATTGGCCTTCTCAGAGCCGTCAGTATTTCCTCATTTGCCATCGTCATTATATCCCTCTCGGGATGGCTGCAGTTTGCATTATTTGCCGAAGGAGGCGGAACCGTATCCTCTTATACCCTGGGAGCCGTCGATTTTGGCACTGCTTTTCCGGTCATAATCGGTGCTTTTACCGGAGGGATCTTTGGCGCAAGGCTGAACAACAAGGTCAGTGACAAAACTGTACAGATTGGGTTCTCCATCCTGGTATTGGTTGTTGCCGGTGTGATGGTGTATGGAATATTATAAGTCCTGAGTCCTGAGTCCTGAGTATTGAGTCGTTGTTGTCTGTCCCCATACGCCTCCGGGGGATCGATCAGTCGGATGTTCCCGGTTGATTGTATGTTGTGTTTACTGGAAATGACAGTAATGAAGTAAAGATGCAGGGTGGCATCAACAACCCCCAATACCCAATACTCACTACTCACTACTACGACTCAGGACTAAACTAATCCATCTCCGGCCGCTCAATATAGGGCAATCCATGGATGATCCAGTCGGCCGGTTCTTTGCCCAGAAGATAGTGATCGTGCCATTCGAAGGCTCTGGTGGCATAATCGATTTGGTTTTCACGGCGGCCCAGGCTGTGGTTTTCCCCTTCGTAAACCAGCATGACAAACGGTTTCTGCATACGCCGCATCGTATTGTACAGCTCCACTCCCTGGTGAAAATCGACAGCTCCGTCATCGGTACCGAATTTCAGAAGAAGAGGGGTTTCTGTCTGTTCGATCTGGAAGATGGGAGAGTTCTCCACAAAATTATCCCAGTCTTTCCAGTACGGATCGGGAAAGCGGCCCTGGCTGATCTCAAAGATGGTGGCATCTGGTATACCGGTATTCCAGTACACTGAATTATACATACTGATCATATTGGTCAGGGGTGCGCCGGCAACGGCAGAGGCGAACAGATCGGTTTGTGTGATGATGAAATTGGTCTGATATCCACCCCATGAATGGCCGGTCAACCCTATTTTATCCTCATTAACCATTCCGGTTTCTAGTACTTTTTTCACGGCCGGCACAACGCTTTCAACGGCCGACATTCCCGGCCGTCTCAATTCATAGGTGATATCCGGCTCAAAGACAAAATAACCTTCGGAGGAGAACCGCCGCTGGTTGTATGGGCTTGTCCTGCCGGGCATCGAGTATGAATGCATGGTTTGTGAGCGTCTTTCATAAATATAAACCATCATCGGGTACTCTTTCCCGGGCTCGTAATTTGCGGGATACAAAAGCCGGCCTTCCAGTTCTTCTCCTCTGTCGTTGGTAAAGGTAATCAGTTCGTCGTCGGCCCAGTGGTACTCATCTTGCTGGGGATTGGTATCGGTGAGTCTCACGGTATGTGAGAAGCTATCATCAGTGAGATAGATATTCGGTGAATCCACGGCACTTTCTGCCATATAGGTGTAGGCATCGGCCTCCTCGGTTTTCGACAGACGGCTGAACATCCGTGGTTCGTAGACCAGGGTTTGGATACGGTTTCTGCTGTCTACGCGGGCGTATCCACGGTGTTTTGTCCGGTCGCCGAACATGGTCAAATAGAAAGGCTCATCGGGATCGAGAGCAGGTTCATCCCACCCCATTCGATATTGGCGGTAACGAATATAATCGGGGGCTCCGTTGGTAATGCGCTCAATTCCGCTGCCGTCAGGCCTGGTTTTATACACATCAAACTGATCATAAAGCAGTACCCATTCGTCATTTTCGGCCCACTGCCCGGCGCCGAACGGCCTGTCATTCTCCCTTCCGCTGATAAAAGTGAAGTTATTGAACCGGGTATCGACTTCTTCCGTCAGGTTGGTGTGCTGCTGATCATTGATGTTATAACTCCACCATTGATCGTCCTGGAAGTAAAGAATATAGTTGCCGCCGGGAGAGGTTCGTACGGTTTCGTGCCGTTCAAGCACCGGGGTCCGCTCGCCATTGGCTGCATCGACGATATAGACATCCTGCCAGCTTTCCCGCAAGCGCGGCTGGTAGGGGGTCGGATCGTAAAGAATGGCATGATTTTGTTGATGCATCAACATGATGGTGTGTTCATAATCATCGATGAACTGTACAAACCGGTCGTCTTCCAGGTGCCAGACGGAGAGAAAATTGGCCTGAAGATCGGATTGGCTGGTAACGCGCTGACGGGGTTGTATCGGATCATCCTTCCAGTGCCAAACCTCCACATTGCTGGGCGAGAGGTGGGCATCCGGGTCTTCCTCTTCTTCAGGTTTTTCTTCCGGATCTGATTCCTGTTCCGTTTCAGGTTCTTCCTCTTTTTCAATACGAGTCCACTCCTTGATTCCGAAAAAGAGCCGTTCACCGTCATCCGACCATTGCAGTGAGCGGTAGTCGACAACACGCATATCTTCGGGAAAATCATCCCGGTCTCCGATGTCAAAGATCCTTTTTTGTGATTGGCCGCCGAGCCCGGAAAAGGTATAAATTTTGTGCGAATCCTCTTCATAGCCCTCCCTTTGCTGCGCCTTCAAAAAGGCAAGGGAGGTACCGTCTTCGTTCCAGGTCAGTGACCGGTATTCGGCTTCATTACTCTCCAATACCCGCGTCGTCATCGTTTCCAGGTCGATCAGTTGCACGCCGTTGCCAAGCTTGCCGTAAGAATCGATCAGTATGGCAAAGTGGCTGCCATCGTCATTGAATTTTCCTTCTGCCACATTTCCGAGCAGCAGATCGGATCCGTTTTCAAGATCCCTTATGATCACATCCGATCCGCGAATTGCTGATTCCTCGGGTTTGTACTTTCTCATGAGCAGAAATCGTCCGTCATCCGACAGTTCGTAACTGGCTATATGGTTGATGGTGTCCACTTCACTGGTGTGCAAATCCATCACTCCCAGCTTGTATTTAAGCCTTTCCTGTTGTTCCCTGCGCTGCCGGGTTTCTTCTTCGGGAAAACCGATTCTGAACACAAACCAACGGTTGTCGCTGGAAAAATTCTGATTAAAACTGTTCTCGAATTTATGTTCATCTTCCGGATCGGCTCCGACCTCTTTTACCACCAGCCAGCCGTCGCCTTCCACCAGGCTGATGTTATAGGAAAACCAGTTGGCGTCGGGCGACAATTCGGCTTGACCGATGCGTTGCCACTGGGCATAATCTTCCGGTTTGAGATCTTTTTTCTGGGCAATAAGTTCGAAGTTTGAGGCGAAAGCCAGAAACACAAACAGAGGAAAGAATAAGAGATGCGATAATGATAAGCGGTTCATATGAATAGTTTGTTGTTATATGGAAAAGTGAAACTCAAATATAAATTCCGTTCGGGTAAACTGGAAACGGGATTCAAGCGTCGGCGGCAAACCGGAACCCGATGTCCTTGCTTTTGGTATCGCTGAATGCACACACCCTCCAATAGGTTCGTATGGGATAGGGGAGTTGCAAAAGTACAGAGAATTGAGTTTTATTGGCCTGTTTTTACCCCAGCCCGAAATAAGCAGCTTTTTCTTTGAAGTAGGGGGCAAAAACGGTTTTCAGATTCTTGTGCTTATCGGATTGCAGGTCCGGGTCACTGCGCATGAGCTCCCAGGCATCCTGTTTGGCCTGTTCCAGAATCAGGCGGTCTTCGACGATGTCGGCAAAGCGAAATTCCGGCAGCCCGCTCTGTTTAGTGCCCAGAAAATCGCCCGGCCCGCGTAATTTCAGATCGGCTTCGGCAATCTCAAATCCGTCGCTCGTCTCAACCATCTTGTTAAGGCGGAACCGGCCTGATTTACTGAGTTTCTCCCCGGGCATCAAGATGCAATAACTCTGCCGGCGGCCCCGGCCGATACGCCCCCGAAGCTGGTGCAGCTGAGACAGGCCGAATCGTTCGGCGTGTTCGATGATCATGACATTGGCATTGGCCACGTCCACCCCCACCTCAATCACCGTCGTTGATACAAGGATCTGCAATTCGCCATCATAAAATTGCTGCATAACTGCTTCTTTTTCCTCGCTCTTCAGGCGCCCGTGTATCAGACCGATTGCAAAATCCGGAAAGCGTTGTTTCAGTTTTTCGAATCCCATGGTGGCATCTTTCAGGTCCATGACTTCCGACTCTTCGACAAGCGGATAAACGACATAGACCTGGCCTCCCTCGCCCACATTCTGTTCAAGGAAAGCATATACCTCTTCGCGTTTTTTGTCCGACCGGACGGCTGTCTTTACCGGTTTTCGTCCGTCCGGCAACCCTCGGATAACAGAGATGTCCAGGTCGCTGTAGACGGTCAGGGCCAGTGACCGGGGGATCGGGGTGGCAGACATGACCAGCAGGTGGGGACTGTCGCCTTTGCCGAGAATATCAGCTCGCTGTTTGACCCCAAATCGGTGCTGTTCGTCAATAACGGCAAGTCCCAGTTTCTGAAAATTCACTTTTTCCTGTATGATGGCATGGGTGCCCACTACGATCTGGCATTGGCCGCCTTCAACCGATGTAAGTATATCGGTGCGCAGCTTACTGTTCTGTCCACCCGTGAGCAGGCGGATCTCCACATCCAGGCCTTCCAGGAACTTGGTAAGTGTGTGATAATGCTGTTCGGCGAGAATCTCGGTCGGAGCCATAAAGGCTGCCTGGTAGCCATTGTCGACCGCCATCAGAAGAGCACCGATGGCAACCACTGTTTTGCCTGCCCCCACATCTCCCTGAATGAGCCGGTGCATCTGCATTCCGGAAAGCAAATCGGTTTTGATATCACTCAGCGCAGATTTCTGGCCTTCGGTAAGTGTGAAAGGCAGATGGTCCTGAAAAAATGTTCGGGTCAGATTTCCGGCACTTTCAAGTTTGGGGCCGTTTTTTCTTTCAAAATGGACTTGTTTGACTCTGGCCATGCTCAATTCAAACAGGAACAGTTCCTCGTATTTGAACCGGTCGAGAGCTGTTGAGGGTTCTTGCATGGTTTGCGGATTATGGATCATCTGCAACGCCTTGCCCCGTTCTGGAAGCGAGTGGCGTTTGAGAAGATCATCCGGCAGAAATTCGGCCGGCCTGGTTTTGTCCAGAACCCGGTTAACCCAGGAGTGAATCAGTTTGTGGGTAATATAGGTTTTAGAGAACTGTGAGGAACCCGGATAGACAGGAACAATTCGTTGCAGAGATTTTTCATCTTTTTTTGTATTGAGCTGTTCAACTTCCGGGTGTGCCATGGACAAAGAGCGGCCGTAGCGTTTAACGGTGCCGAAAAAAGAGACCCGGTCGCCTTTGTTGAATAGTTTCCGGAAATAATTACTTCCGCGAAACCAGACCCCTTTTAGTTGTCCGGTTTCATCTTCAAGGGTCACTTCGAGCCGTTTTTTTCTTCCGAAGCCCGCTTCACTGATCTGTTTGATCTCTCCCACAACGGTAGCCGTCTCGCCATTTCCCGGCAGTGTTTGTATCGATTGAATTCGGGTGCGGTCGATGTACCGGTGCGGGAAGAGCATCAGCAGGTCTTCAGGTGATTCAATGCCGCTCTGTTTTAAGGCTTCTGCCCGTTTTACACTTAGGTCTGGAAGGTCTGTAAGGTTCAAAATTGATAGATTGATATATATCAGTAGTTCTAAAAATCAGCCCAATAAATCCACATGTTGCACGATTTAATTGGTAACAGATAGAATTCTGAAAATATTGGAAATAAAACAGTATGAAAGTTTGGTTTAAGAAACGAAAAATTGTTATTATTGCAAGCTCTTGATTTCACGAAACCAAAACAGGTAAAATAAGTGCCTACAATACAGCAATTAATTCGCAAAGGTAGAAAAAGTAAGACGGGTAAAACAACTGCTCCTGCATTGCAGAACTGTCCGCAAAAGCGGGGCGTATGTACCCGGGTCTATACAACCACGCCAAAGAAGCCGAATTCGGCGCTTCGAAAGGTGGCACGTGTACGATTAACGAATGGTATTGAAGTTACCGCATATATTCCTGGCGAGGGCCATAACCTGCAGGAACACAGTATCGTGTTAATTCGTGGTGGACGGGTGAAAGATTTGCCGGGAGTTCGGTATCACATTGTTCGTGGAACCCTCGATACAGCCGGAGTTGACGACAGGAAGCAGGGTCGTAGCCACTACGGTACAAAGAAACCAAAAGGGTAATTAGTCTATAATCTTCATTTGATATGCGTAGAAGAACTGCAGAAAAAAGAGATATTCAACCGGATCCGATATTTCACGATAAAATGGTTACCCGATTCGTGAATAGCCTGATGCGCGATGGAAAAAAGAATGTCGCCCGGAAGATTTTGTATCAGGCATTTGAGGTTATTGAAGAAAAAACCGGCGAAACACCTATTGATGTGTTTAAAAACGCTCTCAGTAACACGACTCCGGTAGTGGAAGTCCGTTCAAGGAGAGTGGGTGGAGCAACTTACCAGGTTCCGATTGAAGTGCGGGCCGGACGTGGAACGGCTTTGAGCATCCGTTGGATCATCAATGCATCCCGTTCCAGGAATGATAAATCCATGGCCATGCGTTTGTCGCGGGAGCTGATGGATGCGGCCAACAATGAAGGTGGAGCCGTGCGCAAGAAAGATGAAACGCATCGAATGGCAGAGGCGAACAAGGCTTTTGCTCATTTCAGATTTTAAGAAAAACGATTTAAAACGAGTAAGAATATAATGTCTGAAGTAACGACAAAAGTTGATCCCAAAATTATCGACCGCATGAAGCGGACCCGTAATATCGGTATTATGGCTCATATCGATGCGGGAAAAACCACGGTGACCGAGCGGGTTCTGTTTTACACAGGCCGCAGCCACCGCATGGGTGAGGTGCATGATGGCGCCGCTACAATGGACTGGATGGAACAGGAGCAGGAACGCGGGATCACGATACAATCCGCGGCAACTCACTGTATCTGGAAAGACCACAGAATTAACATTATTGACACGCCCGGTCACGTAGATTTTACCGTAGAGGTCGAACGTTCACTTCGCGTTCTCGATGGGGCCATTGGGGTGTTTTGTTCGGTAGGAGCTGTACAGCCTCAGTCGGAAACCGTGTGGCGTCAGGCCAATAAATACAAAGTGCCGCGTATGGCTTTTGTCAACAAAATGGACCGCACCGGTGCTGATTTCTATAATGTGATTAAGCAGATGAGGGATAAGCTCAACGCAAATCCGATTCCGATCCAGATTCCGATTGGGGCGGAAGAGGACTTCCGTGGTGTTGTGGACCTGATTGAAATGAAGGGAATCATTTGGGATGATGAATCTCTCGGTGCCAAATACGAAGAAGTGGAGATTCCCGAAGAACTGCGGGAGAAGGCCGAGGAATATCATAAAATAATGATAGAATCCATTGCTGATCATGATGACGGGTTGATGGAAAAATATCTGATGGAAGAGGATATCAGTGTTGAGGAAATCGAACGTGCCATCCGGCAGGCAACACTTGCCCGGGACATTACTCCGGTTCTTTGCGGTACCGCCCTTAAAAACAAGGGCGTTCAGATCCTTCTCGATAAAGTCATTGATTATCTTCCGAGCCCGCTGGATGTGGAAGCCGTGAACGGACTTGATCCGGACGATAATGAGGTTAAACTGACCCGTGCGCCGGATGTGAACGCGCCGTTTTCCGCACTGGCTTTTAAAATAATGTCCGATACTTATGTCGGGAAACTGGTGTTCTTCCGGGTCTACTCCGGTACACTGGAGAAAGGCTCTTATATTCTCAATGCAACAACCGGAAGAAAAGAGCGCATTGGCCGATTGCTTGAAATGCACGCCAATGACAAAAAAGATATAGATATCGTCAGGGCTGGAGATATTGCCGCCGCTGTCGGAGTAAAGGAAGTTCGAACCGGTGATACGTTTTGTGATGTTGATTCCCCGATTCTGCTTGAGCAAATTACGTTCCCGGAGCCGGTTATTAAACTTGCTGTTGAACCTAAATCCAAAGCCGATGCCGACAAACTGACCAACGGTCTTGTCAAGCTTGCTGAGGAAGATCCTACATTCCAGGTGAAAACCGATGATGAAACCGGGCAGACCACCATTGCCGGCATGGGTGAGCTTCACCTGGAAATTATCGTCGACAGGCTGAAGCGTGAATTCAAGGTTGAGGCCAATGTTGGTGCACCGCAGGTGGCTTATCGCGAAACCATTTCAAAACCGCTTACACACAGAGAAATCTATAAGAAACAAACCGGGGGCCGCGGTAAATTTGCAGATATGGAATTTGAGATCGGCCCGATCGAACATTTTGAGCAATTTGCTGATGACGACAAGAAAGTGACGCTCAGTGAAGGGTTCAAGTTTGTTAATGAGATCACCGGTGGAGATATCCCAAAAGAGTTTATTCCATCGATTGAAAAAGGATTCCGGGAAGCTATGCAGTCCGGTATCCAGGCAAATTATGCCGCTCAAAACATAGGCGTAAGATTGTACGACGGATCTTACCATGATGTCGACTCCGATGCATTCAGCTTTGAGCTGTGTGCCAGGATTGCATTCAGGAATTCGGCAAGAAAAGCCTCTCCGAAATTGCTTGAACCGATCATGGATGTTGAGATAACGACTCCCGAAGAGTATATGGGAGATGTGATTGGCGATATTAACGGACGCCGTGGAATTATCGGGAAAATGGATAACAACCCGGAAGGATCTGTAGTAAGAGCTAAAGTGCCGCTTTCAGAAATGTTCGGTTACTCTACCGATCTGAGATCACTGTCTCAGGGACGTGCCGCATATTCAATGGAATTTGCCGAGTATGCTGAAGTACCTGAGAGCAAAGCACTCGAAATCATTGAAGAACAAAAATAAATTAAACGTTTAGAATCATGGCAAAAGAACAGTTTCAGCGTACCAAACCACATGTAAACGTAGGCACGATTGGACACGTGGATCACGGCAAGACGACCCTGACCGCTGCCATTACCACGGTGATGGCCAAGCAT
>SKRC01000304.1 GCA_007118695.1 Balneolaceae bacterium
ACTAATGAGTATGGATACATAATCGGAGATTTCACAGCCTCGGAGTATTACAATATGTTTGGACTTGGCCTTCACCTGGACTATCCTGTTTGGCTGACATTAGGTTATTCCCGCAAAAAAATCGTCTCCAGGGTGATGCCCGGTCAGGAGTCGCCCTATGGCAGAGCCGATGTGTATGATGCCGGGTTAGCGATTGGCTATACCCATTCGTTTGAAAATCTGCATGTCGGGATTACCCTTAGCAATGTAATTCGCAATGTTGGTGATCATATTCAGTATACACCGGAAAGTCAGTTTGATCACCTGCCCCGAAAAGCTGTTTGGAGCTATGAGCTCTCGGCAGCTCGCCCGTACAGTGACAACCTCCAATTACTCCGGGTTGACTGGACTCTGGAAGCCAGTGATGTTTTGGTAAAACGTGATGTGTACACTGAATCCTGGGAAACAAGCTACACCCATTGGCCGGGAAATCTTGATGTGGTTGAACATATGTTAAAGGGTAAAAGCGATGATCAGGTTACAATACGTCGTGGACTACGGTTACATTTTCTGGAAACGATAACACTGGGTAAAGGGAGTTTCAAGGGTCCGGGTTTTCCCGAAAGGATACATACTTTAGGTACTACCGTAAATGTGTCAGGATTGTTGAAACTTACTGAACACTTCCAGGATAAGCGTTTATTGGGCGGGATTTACGATAAGCTTGCGGTTACATATTCCGCCACAAGATTAATACCAAAAACATCAGATAATCCATTATCCAACATCTGGTATCAGGAAATCACGATTCGCTGGGCTTTCTTCTAAAAAAATTCCTAAACCAACCGCTAACATCAAGCCTTTCAACTGGTCAGGCGGATTGTCAGCTGACAATCCACTCTGACTTCTTTTACCTCCTGCCGGTTAAATGCAAGGCCGTTAGTTGCATCAAACTAAACGTAGATCACAAGAACCATGGGAAAAGTTGAGAGTTTAATTTCAGAGGTTAGGTCAGTACGGCGGCAAGTCCTCGATGCCACGCACAGCCTTTCATCGGAACAGGGCGCCTTCAAACCTTCTCCCGAAAGATGGTCCGTGACAGAAATCCTGGAGCATCTCGTCCTGGCGGAGCAGGGGGGAATCAACTTCAGTTGGAAAGCGGCCGACGGCTATAGAAAAGGACAGTCATTTTGGGAAGGTACGTCTCCCAACTCTGGTCTTACCATAGAGCAGATCATTGAGCGGACGTGGAAAACCAAAGAAAAGGCTCCTGAGAGCGCAACCCCTCGGCTTGGAGGCCCTGTTCAGTACTGGATTGCTACTCTGGATGCATGCCAGCCTGTCTTGGAAAAGCTGGGTGGGGTACTAAAGACGCTACCTCTTTCTGAGGTCATTTATCCACACTTTCTGTCCGGTCCACTTGATGCCAGCCAGCGCCTGGAGTTTCTCCGCTTTCACCTTGAGCATCATTTGAAACAGATTGAGGCTCTCAAAAAAGAAGCCAACTTTCCTGCATGATTGTGTTATAGCGTAATACGGCATCGACCCTTACTAAGGCACAAAACAAATCTCATTTGGACTTGATTAACGATGGATAACGAGTGATGGACGATCTGCGACTTCGTCATACGACATTCCTTGTTCGATATTTGTTATTCAATCGTACGCACGGGAGATGAATATACAAATACTGGATTATCCCAACTCTCATCGAGTGTTACTTTATATTCCCCACCCCGGGAGATGAGGATCTTAAGCCAATTTATCTATGAGCCATATGTATCGAATCCTTCTATCAAATATTTTTGATGATGAATTCCCCAGGTATGAAGTAAAGTTGGATTTTTTGAAGGGTTTAAGCACTATAAATCTAAGGGGTATGTTTATATTAGATATGTTATAGAGCTAAATAAAATTTTGAACTATATAATGTCAAAAAATAAAGATGATATAAATTCGAATTTTGAATTATTGATTGGCTTAAAGCTATTCGACGCCGATCAAATAACTGATGAAGAAAAAAAGGTCTACAAAAATTACTTTAAAAAATTTAAAGGTTCTTCTAACGATCTCATCATTAAAATCGACATGAGATGCAATTTTAGTGATCTTTTGAAAAGCCTCCACCTGTTGATCTGTTAAAATATCAGCTGTTAAGTTATCAATAGACATTGTCCTACTTCTAATAATAGTCACATTTGATTTTTGCAGAAAAACGTAAAATGTACAAATCCAATGAATCCTGGTCGCTGCTAACAGGCTTTACCTACATTTCAATTCCCCTGGAACAAAGAAATTAATGCTTTTTATAGTTTAAGAGATGTTTATCGCATCACAGTGTTACATTAAGAAATATTAATACATTGATGAATTAAGGAGCCGGGGGAGTCTTATTGACCATGGGTGGGGAGTAGTCTTGCCCCTTAAAACCTGGAGAATAATAACCCGGGACTACCGAAAGATTAAATGTAGAGACGTTGTTAGTGAGTGCAAAGCTTATCCAGAATATTAGATCCATTTGTAAATAGCTTTGTGTGAAATGGTCATGGATTTAAGCCGGTGACCATGAAGGGTGAAAAGGTTGTAAGATAAATCAGCTTGAGTTAGACTTGAATAATTTATATTTTAGTTGAAACTAAATATTTAATTATGATTCGTCTGACCTGTATAACCGGTGTTGTTTTGCTGCTGAGTGGAATAAGTACGCCGCTTTTAGCGGAAAACATCCCATACTTTGCACGGCAATATAATGTCACGTGCAGTACATGCCATGTTACTCCGCCCAAGCTCAATGCTACCGGAGAAGATTTCCGCCTGGATGTCTATCGCATGGCAGATCGTGAAAAACAGCTGACCATCCCGATGGCGATCTGGATCAGCGGACGGGGGGAGCGTATTGCGGACCCGGAGGTTGATAAAATCAAAAATTTCATCAACCGGGTCGAGGTTATATCAGGCGGTACCTTTGCGGCCGATCGGTTTTCCTATTTTATTGAATGGCGTACGTTCAGTTTTGAACGAACAGGAGACGGCTCATTGTTGGACCGGTCCGGAAGATTTGAGGATATTTTTCTCGTCGCCGACCTTGGCAAAATCGACGTAACCGCAGGCCAGTTCAGACAGATTGACCAGGTCGATGTGTCCACCAGACCCGGACTCAGTGAACCTGTCGCCCTGTCCGCTTCACTTCCGGAATATGGGGAAGGGTCCGCCCGGGTGCGCTCTCTTCGCAGATTCGCTCCATCCGCCCGATCCCCCGCAGTAAGGCTTACAAGAACCCGACCCCTGGATGAGGCATGGAATTGGACAGCCTCGGTATCTGTCCCATTTCCCGGTGAGTTCTCCATCCCAATAACCCGTCGGGCCAGAACCAATGCAAGTAACGAGTTCGAAATCAATCCAAAGGGTATGGTCGTGGAATCATTTATACGAAGTGGCCTTCAGTCCTACGGAGGACATTTTTTCTACCGGAATTCCGATCGTTTTCTTGCAAATGCCGTCGTTACAGGTTCCATTCGGTCCATTTACTGGACAGCTATAGCAGGGCTTGATAGAACACCCGAACAGTTGCATAGCCGGTGGTCTGTCGAAGCATTGTATGCACCGCGACAATTTGCAGCCTTCGGCGCACGACTTGAAGAACGTACATCGGATGGATTATCCCCGGCGGCGGTCCCATATGTCAATATCCATTTTCCGGGGACAAAATATACGCTGCGTTTAACCCTGGAACATCGCTTCCAGAAAGATCGACAGGGGACATTTTTAGAGATAGCAACCATTTTTTAGTATCTGAAATGCCGGTAAATCCCTGAATCGACAAGAAAAAAATGTCCAAGAAAGTGATTCGCAATATTACAGCTGATTTTATAATCAGAGACAAGATGCTCTTAACAGGCCTTACAGAGTAGAATGTGATATGGAATCTGAATCAATTGCCCATATATAATGCCTCAAACTCCTTTCCCTAGCACGCTTTGCTCAAATCCGGCACGGGGGATGGACCAGATATCAGATTGTTGCACTTCACTGATTTCTTCCTAAATTTAACCGGTATCATGAGATTCATAATGTAATTCAGAGCAATGGAACAGGCGGATTCGAGACGTGAACAGGGAAGGAAGGCTCACCGTCAGGCTGACTGGGACAGGGCATATGAGCTTTTGGGTTCAGAAGACAGTGAGACCCCTTTGCAACCGGGAGATCTTGAGCTTTTGGCAATTGCTGCTTACATGACCGGCAGGGACACTGACTGTGTTGACTTCTGGTCCCGGGCACACCAGGAATTCATACGCGCTGATGATCTGAAAAAAGCTGCTGAATGTGCCTTCTGGACCGGATTGATTCTATTTAATATGGGAGAATCTGCCCGGGGGAATGGCTGGAATAACCGTTCGCGAAGCCTCCTGGAGGACTATCCCCATCACTGTGCTGAAAAGGGGCTCATCCTGATTTCGGAAGCTCTGCAGCATCTGCGCTCCGGTGAAACTGATACAGCCGCTGAACTTTTTATCAAAGCTGGAAAAACCGGAAAGAAATTTAACAACCCGGACCTCATCACCTTTTCCCGGCTGGGACTTGGACAGACACGAATCCTGGAAGAAAATTTTTCGGAAGGCACAAAATTGCTGGATGAAGCGATGGTTTCTGTAATTGCTGAAGAAACATCTCCTATCGTCACCGGGATCGTTTATTGTAATGTATTAAGCATGTGCCGTAAGATCTGTGATATGCACCGGGCGAGGGAATGGACGACTGCAATGAGCCGCTGGTGTAATTCCCAGTCCGAACTGGTACCTTATCGCGCACAATGTCTGGTACGCCGGGCTGAAATCATGCAGCTGCAGGGAGACTGGGAGGATGCGATGTATGAAATTGAAAAAGCCCATAAACTTGCAGGCAAGTCAATTCCTCCGGCAGAGGGTGAAGCCTGGTATTGTCAGGGGGAACTTTATCGGTTACAGGGAAATTTTTCGAAAGCGGAAACCAGTTATCGCCGGGCAAACCAAATGGGGCGAAAACCTCAACCCGGCCTGGCTTTGTTGAAACTTGCCCAGGATCAACCGCTGGCGGCCACCGAAGCGATACGGCAGGCAGAGCAGGAAAACCGGGACCCGGGTAACCGTTCAGCAATTCTGCCGGCATTTATTGAAATCATGCTGAAAACAGATCAGCTCCAGGATGCACAAAATGCTGCAAATGAATTGTCTGGCCTGGCAGAAAAACTGGACACTCGCTATCTGAGAGCGATCGCAAAACGGGCAAAGGGGCAGATATTGCTGGAAGAAAATAAACCCCGTAAAGCACTTGAAAAACTTAATCAGGCATGGTCTACTTTGAAACAGGAAGGTGCCATATATGAGTCAGCCCGTACCCGGGTGCTGATCGGATTAGCTTATCGGGCACTGGACGCTCCCGAAACTGCGGAACTGGAATTGGATGCCGCCAGTTGGATATTCCGCCAGCTGGGAGCCGCACACGACCTTTCGCGTACCGATATTCTGATCCGAAATACCGGTACGGAGAAAACCCATGGGCTTACCCCGCGCGAACTGGAGGTTTTGTGCAGCCTGGCCACCGGTAAAACCAACAAACAGATTGCTTCAGAACTGTTTATAAGTGAAAGAACTGTGGATCGTCATGTCAGTAATATCCTCGGCAAACTGAACCTGCCTTCACGTTCTGCCGCAACGGCTTATGCCTATAAACACAACCTCCTCTGAACCGGATGGGTAAAATTACCCATTTCCCTGATATCTGAAATTTGGGTATCCTTCCTGATTCGCAGCGGTATGCGATTCTCTATGTTGATTCCGAAATGCAATCACCCACAAAAAATTTCGGAAATCCTATGAAGAATCTGAATAATACCAGTCACAACGATTACGACTCCTCACAAAATGCAAACCGTAAAGCCATTATCGAGTCCCTTCCCGTTACTGAACGCCAGTTGGAGATAGCCGGTCTCCAAACAGCAATGTTGGAGGGGGGCAGTGGACCGCCGGTTGTCCTTTTACATGGCCCCGGTGAATCTTCCCTCTGGTGGATGCAGGTATTACCCGAATTGGTTGAATCATTCCGGGTCATCGTTCCCGATCTTCCGGGAAACGGTGAAACCAGCACAGAGATGGATGAAGATGAATCGATTGAAACACAGGTCATAAACTGGCTGGATCATCTGATCAGTCAGACATGTTCCTCTTCCCCTGTTCTGATCGGTCATGCGCTGGGCGGGGCAATTGCTGCCCGTTTTGCCATCCAACATCCTGACCGGTTCAGGGAGCTGGTCCTGGTTGATTCACTCGGACTCGGGAAATTCAGGCCGTCACTCGGTTTTGCATTCAACCTGATCCGATTTTCGCTCAGTCCGACAAGAAAGAACTATGAGCGGTTCCTTCCGCAATGCATGCACAACACCGACACATTAAAACAAAATGTGGGCGAACACTGGGAATCGATGATCCGGTACTATCTCACTTGCTCACAAGACAAAAAACGCATGAATGCTCTGCAGTCCATAATGAAGAAAGTTGGAATACCGGTTATTCCGCCCGCACAACTTGGAAACATCAAACAACCGGTATCTCTGATATGGGGACGTCATGACCGGGCCATTAAACTAAAGGTCGCCGAAGAAGCCAGCAATCGATACGGCTGGCCATTATTCGTCATCGAAAACGCCGGGGATGATCCGAAAATGGAGCAACCGAAAGCATTCCTGGAAACCCTGTTTAAACTGCTTCAAGCTGAAACCGTACACACTAATTAAAATCCAAATCCAAACCAATAGGTGAATCTCATGACTCAACTTCAATATGATCAATCATTCGGATTAAAAGCACCCGAAAATTATGAACGGTATTTTGTTTCGGCCATTGGCAGACCGCTGGCTGAGGACCTGGTCCGGCAGGCGGATATCCAACCCGGTGAACGGGTGTTGGATGTAGCCTGTGGAACCGGCATCGTTACCCGGCTGGCTGCCCAAAAAACCGGACCGTCCGGATCGATCACCGGTCTCGATATCAATCCCGGTATGCTTGAGGTGGCACGTTCGGTCGTCAGCACAGATATACCGGTGGATTGGCATGAAGCCGGTGCCGAAAAGATGCCCCTTCCCGACGAAAACTACGATGTGGTTCTCTGCCAGGTCAGTCTTCAGTTTGTCGAGGATAAACTCGCTGCACTGAGCGAAATGTACCGGGTTATGGCAGAACCCGGAAGAGTTTACATAAACGTGCCGGGAAAGGCAGGGGAGTTGTTTTCCATCTTCATTCAGGAACTGGAAAATCATATCAGCCCTGAAGCTGCAGGATTCGCCGGCCAGGTATTCTCCCTGAATGATACGGAAGAGCTCCATCAGCTCATGGAACATGCAGGTTTCAAAAATATTGACGTGACCACCCGCGAAAAAACGTTCAAGCTTCCACCCCCGAGAGACTTTCTCTGGCAATACATCCACAGCACTCCGATGGGGGGTGTGGTGGCTGACGTCAGTGAAGAACGACAGCTCGCCCTTGAACGCGACATCGTGCAGAAATGGCAAAAGTTCAAACAGAACGGCGGGATGATATACCGTCAGCAGGTTCTCACGGCTACAGGAGATAAATAAAGGCAAATCCGAATCCGGGTGACAGCCTCCGGGTCAATGGGCCCGGAGGTTTGTCATCAACAGGTTTTCATACTCTGCATTCGTCTTTGTGACTTTTGAAAAATAACAGGAAGTTACGAGTTGAAATCAAAGTTCAACATTACCTGATCCTGCAAAATGAATCAACTTTGAAGAGCGGAGAAATCCATGAGTAAAGCAGAAGAAAAATTAACGGAACGGAAAGTAAACTACAGCCTTGAACTGGATGGGAAATTCTATATCGTTGAAAATGTGCCCGCCAGGGTAAATGAAGAGACGGGAGAGCAGTATTTTGCCCCCGAAACGGTAGAGCATCTTCATAAGAAAATCAGAGGCGACGAACTTCCTAAAAAACCATGGAAACTCCGGTATTCGATTATTCAGATTAATTGTATCCCTATTTTACAAATCGTTATTGTCTGGTTTCAGGTTACTTTTTTCAGAAATTCTTCATAAGAGATTCGCTCACCACGGTTCATTTGTTCAATACCAAGCTTGATTTCTTCTTTTTCATGCTCAGTCAGGCTTTTCCTGAACTGACTGCTTTCGTCTAATAACAATTGATGGATCTTTTTGATGAGCTTCGGGTCTTCCAGTTCCAGTATCAGCTTGGCAAGTTCTATTTTTGATGTTTGAGTATCCATTTTATTGAATGTTTAAATGTTCGGCCTTCGATTTTGTTCACTATTCACCGCTGTTCACGAATCGTAAACACGCTCAATGTATGAACAACCTAACCAAGATAAACCTGCTCCTGGTGCCAATTCAAAAAATCAGGAGAGGGGCGGTCGGCGACCTCATCGGGGAGGTTTGAAAGTTTGCCTCCGTGATATGCATAGTATTCCCTGCCGTTTTCATACTCTTCCCGGATGCGGCGGCTGACTTCCAGCCGGTGGTCATCCGAGACGGTCATGTAGCCTTTGTCGAAAAGGATGTGTATGTCCGACCGCAGCAGCAGTCCGTTTTTGGTCAGATTCGGGCCGGACTCCGAATAAGGTTTGATATGAGCCGCTTCCAGGACCGGCAGGGTTTTTTCTCCGGTGATGGCGCATCGCTTTTTGTAAACATCGGTCACCATTGCCCGGAATGCACCCTGACCGATTCGCGACCGGATCTCGTACGTTTTCCCATACACGGATTCCGGTTCACGGACCACCAGTTCTCCCTCACGGTGTTTAAGGTCACCCAGCCGATCC
>SKRC01000301.1 GCA_007118695.1 Balneolaceae bacterium
AAAAAGTACCTGGGAGCCATTATTCTCGGGTCGGTTTTTCTTACTGCATCCAATTTCTTTTTGATCTGGATTCCGGTACTGATCAGAAGAACGATGGATGAAGTAGAGATGCTGGGAGAGGATTATCAATCAACCTATTCATCCATTTTTGAAGTGCTGTTCAGTTCGGAAGCAGGTGCGATCCTGGCATACAACTCCCTGTTATTGATCGGAACTGTATTTCTGTATGGTATTTTGCTGTTCGCCACCCGGCAGACACTCATTGTCAGCTCCCGCAAGATTGAGTTTGACATTCGAAATGATATCCTGGAAAAATTACTTGAGTTGCCCCAGCGCTATTTTGCAGAGCGTAAATCCGGAGAAATTTATGTTCGTGCCACAGAAGATGTATCCAGGGTGCGTGAATATTTCGGGCCGGTTTATATGTACACGATCAATACCATTACTCGTGCCGGTTTCATCATCACCATGATGATCATTGTCAACCCGCAACTTACACTCTGGGCTCTTCTGCCTTTGCCATTTCTTTCAGCTTTTGCCTATTGGGTTAGTGGATTTATACATAAATATCAGACAATCATCCAGGAGCAGTATTCTAACATTGCAGGGCGTGCGAATGAAGCGTTCAACAGTATCCGGTTAATCAAAGCCTATAACAGAGAAGATTATGAACAGAACCGATTTAATAAGGAAAGTGAATCGTACCGGGTAAAAAAGCTGCGCCTTGATATGGTAGAGTCGATGTTTCATCCTACACTGAATCTGCTGATTGGTTTGGCGGTGATTATTGTGATCTGGCAGGGCGGGAATATGGTTATTGATGGTCTTATCACAGTGGGTAATATTGCGGAATTTGTTATCTATGTTGCGTATCTTACCTGGCCGGTAGCCTCGCTCGGTTATACAGTCAACAGATTTCAAAAGTCGCTGGCATCCTGGGAGAGAATCAATGAAGTTCTCGAAGAGAGCATTGATATTCAGGATGACGGGCAAACCGATAATTCACTTACGGACATTAAAGGCCATATTGAGTTCAGAAATGTAAGTTTTAAATACCCGGGTGCCAATGAAATGGCTCTAAAAAACATATCATTCGAAATTAAAGAGGGTCAAAATGCTGCCATTGTCGGGCGGACCGGTGCCGGTAAAACGACAATTGTTCAACTTATCCCACGTTTATTTGACCCCACTGAAGGTGAAATCCTGATCGATGGGGTCAATATCAGAAGATGGCCAACACAACTTTTGAGGAAAAAAATTGGATTTGTCCCGCAGGATACGTTCCTTTTTTCAACCACGGTAAAAGAGAATATAGCGTTCGGAACCGAAACCGTTGATATGGAAGCAGTGGAAGATGTGGCAGAAAAAGCTCAATTGTTGGAGAATATTTTGGATTTTGAGAAAAAATTTGAGACTATGGTAGGTGAACGGGGTATTACTCTCTCAGGCGGTCAAAAACAAAGAACCGCAATAGCAAGGGCACTTATAAAAGACCCCGGCATATTAATTCTTGATGACTCACTCAGTGCAGTTGACACGAAAACGGAAGATCTTATACTGCAGCATTTAAGAAAAGAGCTGGCAGGGCGAACTACAATTATGATCAGCCACAGGATTTCTTCAATTAAAAACGCCGATATAATTTTTTATATTGAAAATGGTTCTTTAATAGAAAAAGGTTCTCATAAAGATCTATTGGCACTGGAAGGACAATACGCAAACATGTACAGAAAACAACTGCTGGAAGAAGAACTGGCAGAAATTTAAACACATAACCCGAGAGCGATGTTTACCTGACCGGTGAGCACCCTGATAAACAAACATTACGGGAGATAACAATGATTATAGTACCTTTAGGTGTGGCTTCAGCAACACCCACGGCAACACGTCATTTGCCATCTGTAGCACTTTGGAGGGAAGGCACCATTTGCCTCTTCGATTGTGGTGAAAATACACAGATGCGAATGTTACAAGCCGGCTTAAAACGTTCAAAAGTTGATTTCATTTTCCTTACTCATTTCGATGTCGACCACTACTCCGGCCTGATCGGATTGTTGTCCACATTGCAGCTTCAGCGCAGAGAAACCCCTCTTACAATTACCGGGCCAAAGGGCATAAAGAAGTATGTTGAATGGAACTTCAAGTTTGCAGAAACAGAACTCACTTTTAAGGTCAATTATGTTGAGCTCGAAGAGGATTTCGAAGGTGGTAAGGTTGTAGACGAAGAGGAGTTCTATGTAGAGGCGAGGCCGATGAAACATACCAAGTTTTGTGTAGGCTATCGATTCCAGGAAAAAGACAAACCCGGAAAGGTTAATGCTGAAAAGGCAGAAGCCAAGGGGATAACGGAAGACTGGCAATTCAAAGATCTCAAAGCAGGCAAGGATGTTGAGCTTGACGATGGAACAGTCGTCGTGTCCCACGATATTGTCGGCCATCCACGGCCGGGCGACAGTTTCGCCTATATTACAGATACCAGCTATCATCCGAATGCAGTGAAACTGGCCATGAATACCAATATCCTGCTGCATGAAGCCACGTTCAGTGAAAGTCTTGCCGACAAGGCTGAAGAGACGGGGCACTCAACGTCTCTCGATGCGGCCAGGGTAGCCAATGAAGCTCAAACCAAGCTGTTGGTAATCACTCACTTCTCAGCAAGATATACCAATCCATTTGTCTTGCTCAGGGAAGCCCGCAAGGATTTCTTCCCGGCCTGGCTGGCAACTGAACTCAGACCGATCTTCACAGATCCGGCTCATGAGAAAGGCATCATTCAGCCAAAAGTCTATCTGAAGGAAATCGACGGCAAGTCCTCGGACGATAAATCTTCGAGGGGTAAAAAATCCGATAGCAAAAAGAAACGATTCCGGAAAAGAAAGAATTATAAGAGCAAGAGCTCAGACAGCTATAATAACCGTAAAAAAAGCGACAGCAACCGGGATCGCAGCTCTCGATCATCCGATCGTAGAAGAAAAGATAACCGTGATGAAGGAACAGAACGAAAACCAAGGCCTATTACACCCCGAACTCCGTTCGATGACTTCGACCGTTTCTAACGATGTGTTAAATTTTGAGTAATAAACAAGACTCCAAAGCCGTCGATTCAGAACTTATTCGACGGCTTTATTTTTTTCTTAAACCTTATCGATGGTTTGTGCTCCTTGCTATCGGGCTTACCCTCTCTGCAGCTTTTTTAAGCACAATCCGTCCGAAACTTACCCAGCTTGCCGTCGATGATTATATTGCCATCGGCGATTTTCAAGGACTTTTTTGGATTGTCATCCTGCTGTTTGCAGCCTTGGTGGGTGAGTTTTTCGTACTGGTGATCAATACCTACCTGACACGCTGGTTCGGCCAGGGTACTCTATACAGTTTACGAAATGCCGTCTTTGAAAAGATCCAGTCGTTACATATCCAGTTTTTCGACAGGAACCCTATCGGCCGGCTAATTACCAGAACCACCAGTGATATCGAGGCCTTAAGTGAGTTGCTCTCCGACGGGGTGGTGAATATGATAGGCGATCTGTTCAAGATCTTTTTTATTCTCTATTTTATGCTGACTATGAGCTGGGAGCTCACCCTGATAACCATTTTTGTGCTTCCAGTGTTGTTTTATGCAACTTTTCTTTTCAAGGCAAAGGTTCGTGTTTCATTTCTGGATGTTAGAGATCAGATTGCAAGGCTGAACTCATTTATTCAGGAACACATCAATGGCATGGCCATTGTTCAGTTGTTCAACCGGGAAAAGAAAGAGAAAGAGAAATTTGAACACATCAACACCAGTCACAAAAAAGCCCATATTAATACGATATTTTACTTTGCAATCTTCTGGCCTGTCGTTGAAGTATTGGCCAGCCTTGCCATGGCTCTTGTGGTTTGGTACGGAGGTGCCAGGGCTTTAATGGACCAGGTTACATTTGGCGTATTGCTTGCCTTCATTCAATACGTCAGGCAGTTTTTTAATCCGATCCGGGGATTGAGTGAAAAATACAACACCTTGCAGTCTGCCCTGGCCTCATCGGAAAGAATTTTTGGTGTCCTGGACACGGAAAACCAGATAAAGGATCCCGAGAATCCCAAGTGGATTGAAAATCCCAGGGGTGAGATCGAATTTAACCAGGTCTGGTTTAGTTATAACAAGGATGAAACCATACTCAAAGATGTGAGTTTCCGGGTTGAACCGGGTCAGACAGTGGCAATCGTTGGAGCAACCGGGGCGGGCAAGACTACCATAATCAATTTGCTACTGCGTTACTACGATGTAAATAAGGGGGTAATCCGGATCGACGGAGTCGATATAAGGGAGCTGACAATGGATCATCTCAGATCCCGTTTTGGTCTTGTACTGCAGGATAATGCCCTTTTTTCAGGAACCCTTTTGGAAAATATAACCCTGGGCAATGAAGCCATCACAAGAGAAGAGGTAATCCAGGCATCAAAAGAGATAGAAGCACATCGGTTTATCCGGAACCTGCCCAATCAGTACGATTATGAGCTGAGAGAGCGGGGAGCTTCATTATCGATGGGGCAGAGGCAGTTGATCTGTTTTGTCCGGGTGATGGTCTATAACCCTCAGATTATGATTCTTGATGAAGCCACCTCCAGTGTAGATTCAGATACCGAAATCCTGGTTACCAAAGCGTGTGAAAAGATGATGAAGGGAAGAACCTCGATCATCATTGCGCACCGGTTATCCACCATCCAGGGGGCTGATAAAATCCTGGTTATGCACAAAGGGGAAATCAGGGAAATGGGAACCCACCGAAATCTGTTAAAGAGAAAAGATGGAATTTATCGGAAATTGTATGAATTACAGTATAAAGACCAGAGAACCAAAGTGAAAAAATCCTTAGCTTAAAACAATAAACGTAAATTCAAATACAGAGGTAGAGATGAAGGAGACACAAAAAACCGCACAGGAACTCAAAGATACCCTCGATGAGAGAAGGGAAAAACTGGAAGCAACCTATACGGAAATGATTGATAAACTTCGGGCTGAAAAGGAGAGGCTTGAATACGAATTGAAGCATGAATACCGGAATGCCCGTCGCTATGTGCGTGCCAATCCGGAACAGGGTGTGGGAATTGCATTTGTAAGTGGGTTATTAATCGGTGTAGTTTTAGGGAAATTAATTCAACGGTAATTCAAACTATTTGTATGGAAACGATTAACACCGGCCAACTGGATGAACTTTTTGAGCGACTGGATACGCTCAGGGGGTATCTTTGACTACGATAAACGTAAAATAACTATCATCGAGCTGCAGGAGCAGGTTCAGGATCCGTCATTTTGGGATGATCCCGACCGTGCCAGGGAAATCATGAGACAAATGGATCAGGAAAAATCCCTGGTCGAAAGCTGGGATGAACTTGATGAACTGCGCAGCAGCATCCGGGTCTATCAGCAGTTTTTGGAAGAGGGGGAAGATGTAAGCGATGAAATCAACGCTGAAGCCGAACTCTTTGAACGAAGACTAAAGGCACTCGAACTGAAAAACATGCTCACCGGCCCCGACGATCACCGCGATGCCATCGTCACTTTCAATCCCGGTGCCGGTGGAACCGAGAGTCAGGATTGGGCACAGATGCTTTTCCGGATGTATACCCGCTGGGCCGAACAAAACGGATACCAGGTTTCTACTGTCGTATATCAGCAGGGAGAAGTTGCCGGAATTAAAAGTGCAACCATCGAAGTGAGCGGGAGCAATGCCTATGGATTTTTGAAAGCCGAGAGCGGGGTGCACAGGCTGGTTCGCATATCCCCGTTCGATAGTAATTCACGCAGACATACTTCATTCTGCTCAGTATTTGTCTCTCCACTCATCGACGACACTATTGAAGTTGACATAAATGAGGCCGAGGTGGAACTTCAGCGCTTTCATGCAAGCGGTGCCGGCGGGCAGAACGTCAACAAGGTGGAAACCGGTGTTCGCCTGATATGGGAGGGGAAACTCAGTGACGGATCTGAGGAACGAGTGGTCGCTGAATGTCAGCAGGAAAGATCCCAACTGCAGAACCGGGAAAAGGCGATGGTCATGCTCAAGTCAAAAATCTATGAGCTTGAAAAGAATATCAAGGAAAGGGAGATGCAAAAACTCCAGGATTCCAAAAGTAAAATAGAATGGGGCTCGCAAATCCGGTCGTATGTTTTTCATCCTTACAACATGGTAAAAGATCACCGGACCGATTTCGAAACTGCTAACGTCGACGCGGTGATGGATGGCGATCTGAATGATTTTATCAAAACGTATCTGATGGCAGACAGCGAACAGGAGTCCCGCAATGGTTAAAGTTGGCATCACAGGTGGAATAGGCAGCGGCAAAACCACCGTTTGCAAAGAGTGGGAAAAGCTTGGAGCAGTGGTCGTCTATGCCGATGATCTTGCCAAATCGTTGATGGTAGAAGATCAGCGGCTTGCATCACAAATCCGGGATGTATTTGGTGATGCGGCGTATCGGGATGACGGAAATCTAAACAGACGTTTCCTGGCGGAAGAAGCATTTTCAAAAGGAAGGGTGCATGAACTGAACAAACTGGTTCACCCTGCAGTTACAAAAAAAGTGCGAGAATTGATGGACAGGGCGGAAGCCCAGGGTGCAGAAATGTTTGTCGAAGAAGCTGCACTTTTGTTAAAAAATGGCCGCCCGGACATTTTTGATTTTATAGTCATTGTAACGGCCGACAAAGAGCGCAGGGTTGAATGGGTGAGTCAAAGAGATCAAACGGGGCCACAGGAGATCATTGCCCGGATGAAAAATCAGCAATCCTTTGAGGAGCTGATGCCTTTGTGTGATTTTGTCCTGGAGAACAACTCAACTCTGGCGGCACTCAAACAAAAAGCAGCGGATCTGTACAGAAAGATGTTGAAACTTCAGAACACGGGGATTGATTGATTAATAAATATTATGTTTCTGTTACTGAAATAAATTCATAATTTGGAAGCGCTTCTATTGCTGTCTGATGTTTTCAGAATACCTATGCGAATGAAGAGAACGCGTCACCAGACATTACTGTAAAGAGTAAAATAATAATCAAATCAAAGTAGAGATGACGAAACAACCCGGAAAACTTCGGACGCTTGAAGAATACATTATTCAAACCCAGAACAGATTTCCCGGTGCAACAGGCGACTTGTCCCAACTGTTGCGGGATATCGGGCTGGCATCAAAAATAATATCAAGAGAAGTACGCAAAGCTGGAATTACCAACATCCTTGGAGCTGACGGATCTACCAATATCCATGGTGAATCGGTAAAAAAACTTGACATATTTGCCGATCAGCAATTGATTTCTGCTCTCGACAGGTCATTGATAACCTGTATGGTAATTTCAGAGGAAAATGATGGGGTGGTCAGATTACATCATGAGGGTGGTAAGTATATTGTATTTCTGGATCCTCTCGACGGCTCTTCCAATATCGATGTCAATGTCTCCATTGGCAGTATTTTTTCTATCTATATGAGGCCTGCCCGCCACGACGGAAAGTTACTTGAAATCGATGCGCTGCAACAGGGCCTCCGGCAGGTGGCTGCCGGCTATGTGCTGTACGGATCGAGCACAATGATGGCCTATACCACGGGAATGGGAGTCAGCCTGTTCACGCTTGACCCGAGCATCGGTGAATTTATTCTTGCCATGGATGATGTGATGCTCCCTGACCATGGAAATATCTACAGTATCAATGAAGGAAGTTATAATTCCTGGTCACCGGGATTGAAAAAATATATCAAATACTGTCAGGTTGAAGATCCTGAAACAAGCCGGCCTTACAAGGCCAGATATATCGGTTCCATGGTGGCTGATATCCACAGAACTTTAATCAAGGGGGGGATTTTTATCTATCCCGAAAGCAGCAGGTATCCAAACGGCAAGTTGAGGCTGATGTATGAGTGTAATCCGCTCAGTTTTATCATCGAGCAGGCTGGCGGACTTGCCATTGATGGTAGAAACAGTATCCTGGAGCTGCAGCCTGAGTTCATTCACCAGAATACCCCAATCTATATCGGATCAAAACAGAATGTACTCAAGGTACAGGAGTTCCTGAAAGCCGAAGCCGTAATAGAACGTGCCTGAACCGAGACCGGGCTATAGTCCATAAGCGATCTTCATTCCTTCGATAATATCGTGCCTCAGGGTAAAGCCGGCATTGGTCTCAACCACATATTTTGCCGGCAGCTCTGATTCAACATTACGGTCGGAGAAAGGGCGGGTATTTTGATGGACCCGAATAATCTCCATATCAGCATTTACAAAAATGATATCAAGGGCCAAAGGAGTATTTGCCATCCAAAAACTTCGGGGTTCTTCATCATCAAAAATGAATAACATTCCTTTATTGCGCGGCATATCATAAACATCCATCAGCCCGGTAGACCGGGATTCATCATCGTCGGCTACAGCTGCCTCGATAGTCGTAACGGTGTCTTCGGCTGCCGTTAAAAATGTGACGGTTGCGGTATAATCAAGGGTACGGCCGGTCGGTTCAGTTTCGGCTGACTCCTCCTCACCGCATGAAATCATGTTCAAAGTGGCAAACGGCAGAATCAAATAAAGAAGTTTTCTCATGGAAACATGTCTGCGGTTATTCTTATTGGTATTATTTTGAAGTCCGGTAATATATGAATCTCTTACATTTCCAACAGTCTAAGCGTGTTGTTATTCTCGCTTAATCAAAGTATTTTAGTCTTTTGAGGTGAGCGCCGGAAGGTTCTCACTTTTTTTTGTACCTGAATCAGGCTAAAACATGAATACGGAGCAGTTGGATAGTGTTAAAAAACTTGCGGAACCCATTGTCGAGCAAGAAGATCTGTTTTTAGTTGATGTCGAGGTCAAAGGAGCCAATGAAACGGTCCTTTGGATTTATGTGGATGCTGAAAATAACAACATCAGTGTGGAAACGTGCACAAAAATCAGTAAAGAGCTGGGATTTGTGCTCGACGCACATGATGTGATTCAGTCGAAATACCGATTGAATGTCTCTTCACCGGGACTGAGCCGGCCATTAACTGATATCAGGCAATACAAAAAGAACCGAGGCCGTGTTGCCAGAGTCAAATTTAAAAGCCCGGAAGGTTATGAAAAACTGGAGGGGGTTTTAAAAGATGTAACCGGTGACAATATCGAACTGGAAATCGATAATGAGAATGTGAAGACGATTCTTTTTGACTCAATCGTTGAAACTAAAATTATCCCGAAAATATAGCGATAACTACAGCATTTAAACAGGACATTACGAAATGCAAAATGACGTTTCAAAATTGATTATTCAATCCTTTGCTGAAATTGCAAAGGATAAAGGAATCGATAAAGATCTTTTGCTTACAATACTGGAAGATGTTTTCCGGACCATGATCCGGAAAAAATATGAATCAGATGAAGCATTCGAGGTTATTCTTAATGCGGACAGGGGGGAGATACAGATCCTTCACATCCGCGAGGTGGTCCCCAAGGAGGAACTGACTAACCCGGTTACGGAAATATCGCTTGAAGAAGCCCGGAAACATGATCCGGACCTGGAATTGTATGATGAGTTTGCCCAGGAATTTTCGATCGAGGATTTTGGCCGGAGAGCCGTCACAATGGCCCGGCAACAGCTTGCACAACGCATCCGGGAAATCGAAAAAGACAATATTTTTGAAGATTATTCCGACCGGGTCGGGGAGATTGTCCTCGGGGATGTCTACCAGGTTCGAAACAGGGATATCCTGGTCAATCACAATGGTGTTGAACTTGTAATGCCAAAAAGTGAGCAGATTTACAAAGACCGATATCGCAAGGGCGATACCATCCGGGCAGTGGTGGTCGAAGTGAAGCGTTACAATGGGAATCCATCTGTGATTATCTCCAGAACATCACCGCTTTTCCTGGAACGTCTGTTTGAAAATGAAATACCTGAAGTTTTCGATGGCATTATTGACATCGTAAAAATTGCCCGGGAACCCGGTGACAGATCGAAAGTGGCTGTTGTATCGCACGATGAACGAGTCGATCCGGTAGGTGCCTGTGTGGGTATGAAAGGGGTTCGGATTCATGCCATTGTCCGGGAGCTGCAAAATGAAAATATCGATGTAATCAACTATACAGAAGATAAAAATGAATTTATTAAACGGGCACTCCAGCCTGCCAGGGTCCTGAAAGTGGAACTGGACGAAGAGGGCAAAAACGCAAATGTTCTTGTCCCGGCGGATGAAGTCTCCAAAGCGATCGGCAAGGGCGGTGTGAACATAAGGCTCGCATCTAAACTCACCGATTGCGAAATAGACGTTTATCGTGAAGTGGATGAAGAAGATGATATCGATCTGAGTGAATTTGAAGTTGACTTCGGCGCAGATACCATTCAGATGCTTCATGAGATCGGCTGTGATACCGCCCGTGACGTGCTGAAACTCAATGAGGATGATATTGTAAGCAGAACCCAGGGCAAGATTTCACCGGAAGAAGCGGAAAAGATCATCGATATCATCTCTTATGAATTTGAGGACGAACAAGATTGATTGTAACTTTCAGCTTCAATCAAGTTATTTATTATAAGTAAGCATTAATTACCCGATATTTACTGTATGACAGACAACAGACCAAAAAAACTCTTTAAAGTTGCTTCTGAATTCAATGTGGCTACAAAATCGATTGTAGATGCACTTGCAGAAGAAGGGTTTGAAATAGCGAATAAACCCAATACCAAGATTACATCAGAGATGTACGGGGTACTGGAAGAGTTATACGGTGTAGACAAAGAGCGGAGCCAGGAACATGAGAAGACGCGTGAAGAGTATGAATCCCGTCGAAGCCAGCTGAAGTCGCAACGAAATGAAAGCGTTACAATCGATAATTTCCTTGAACCGCTTGATCCGATTGACGAAGAGGAAACTACCGGGGAGCTGGAACCGGAAGAAGAAGAGGCGAAGGCCCCGGATGTCTCTGATGAGCTTGAACCGCTTGACGAAGAGACGAATGATACTCCCAGGCAGGCGCCATCCAAATCCGAATCTGAAGAAGAACAGGTTGTTGAAGCAAAAGGACCGGATCCCGCAGAAGAGGAAGCCGGCGAGGAAGAGGACAAAACCGCTGCCAAAACGAAATCTTCTGACGAAGATTCCAAAGATCAAGAGGTCGTAGCTGATAAAAAAACCGGGGAAGCAGAAAAAGAAAAACAAGAAAAGAAACCAGAAGCACAGGATGCAGAAGAAGAGCAACCGGAAGATGACATTATAGATGCGGACGGAGTTGATAAACCCGAAGATGAAGAAATTGGAACGGATGTAGCGGCCAAAGAGGATACATCGGATAAAGCCGCAGAGGCTGATGATGATGATGAAGAGAAGGATGAAGAAGGCAAACCAATTATCCGCGGGCAAGCCGGAAAATTGAAAGGTACAAAAGTTGTTGGAAAAGTAGCCTTTACCAGTGACGATTCCGACAGCGGGAAAAAACGAAAAACCAGAAAACGGCGCAAAGACAGGGATCCGGAAGAAAAAGACCAAAAAGAGAAATCCAAAGAGAAGGAAAAGGATAGCAAGAAGGCCAAGAAAAAATCGGGTGATGATTCTGCCAAAAAGCAGACCAAGAAAAAGAAAAAGGGGAAACGCTCCAGGGTTGATGAAGAAGATGTAGAAAAGAAGATGAAAGAGACGATGCAGCAGATGAAGTCTTCCGATACTGTTGGCAGCAGACGCCAGAAAAGGCGGCGCCAGCGAAGGGAAGAGCGGGAGGAAGAACAGTTGCTGCAGGATGAAATGCAGGAAGAGGAAGTCCTTGAGGTTACAGAATTTGTTACTGTCAGCGACCTGGCCGACCTTCTCGATGTAAAACCCAATGATGTTATCACTACCTGTATGAGCCTGGGGATGATGGTCTCCATCAATCAGCGTCTGGATGCCGCTACCATTGAATTGGTAGCAGAAGAATATGGCCGGGAAGTGGATTTTGTAGACGCTGAAGAGATGATCGAAGAGATCGAGATTGAAGAGGATGATCCCGCTGATCTTGAACCCAGGGCACCGATCATTACAGTAATGGGCCATGTTGACCATGGAAAAACTTCACTGCTCGATTACATCAGAAAAACGAAAGTGGCAGCCGGTGAAGCCGGTGGAATTACCCAACACGTTGGAGCCTATGCCGTGAAAACCGATGACGGGCGCAGTATCACATTTCTTGATACTCCCGGTCACGAGGCATTTACCGCGATGAGAAGCCGTGGCGCCCAGGCCACAGATATTGTAATTCTTGTTGTTGCCGCCGATGATTCGGTCATGCCGCAAACGATTGAAGCTATTAATCACTCAAAAGCTGCAGGGGTTTCGATTGTCGTGGCGATCAACAAAATTGACAAGGAAGGGGCCAACCCCGATAAAATCAAGCAGCAACTTTCCGAACATGGTGTGATCGTGGAGGAGTATGGAGGTGAGGCTCAGTGTGCTGAAGTATCGGCTATCAAAGGCGATGGGATTGAAGAGCTGCTCGAAAAAGTGCTGATTGAAGCCGAACTCATGGAATTGAAAGCCAATCCAAACCGCCGGGCTACCGGTGTTGTTCTTGAATCGCGCATTGATAAAGGCAAGGGTACAATCGCGAATGTGTTGATACAATCCGGTACATTAAAAGTGGGTGATCCGTTTGTTGCCGGCCCGGTGTTCGGCCGTGTACGGGCAATGGAAAATGAGCATGGCAAACGATTGAAGGAAGCGGGCCCGTCCCGGCCTATTCAGTTAATGGGTTTTGATGATACACCTCAGGCCGGCGATAAGTTGGTCGTTCCAAAAGATGAGAAATCAGCCAAGGAAATTGCCAACCAGCGCCAGAAGCTGAAACGCGAACAAAATCTCAGGAAAACCAAGCATCTTACACTCGATGATCTGTCAAGAAAAATGGCCCTTGGAGAAATTTCCGAACTTAACATCATTATCAAGGCCGATGTTGACGGATCAATCGAAGCACTTTCAGGAGCCTTGCAGAAATTGAGTACAGATGAAGTCGCAGTAAATATTATACATACAGGCTCAGGAGCTATTACGGAATCGGATGTCCTGTTGGCTTCGGCCTCGAACGGTATTGTTATCGGTTTCCAGGTCCGGCCGACTTCAAATGCACGTAAACTGGCTGAAAATGAAAACATCGATGTAAGGCTGTTCAGTGTTATTTATGATGCTGTTGATGAAGTCAGAGACGCTCTTGAAGGCCTGCTGAGTCCGGAAATAAAAGAAGAAATGCTCGGCATTGCAGAGGTTCGCGAAACCTTCAAGGTTTCAAGAATAGGCACCATCGCCGGATGTTATGTAACCGATGGCAAGATTAACAGAAATCAGCCAATTCGAATAATTCGCGATGGAGTAGTTATTTTTGAAGGGGAAATTGATTCCCTGAAACGGTTTAAGGACGATGTCAAGGAAGTCCAGTCCGGATATGAATGCGGGATCAGTATCGTCGGTTACAATGATTTGAAAGTAGGCGATGAAATTGAGTGCTATAAGATCGTGGAAGAGAAGCGAAAACTGGAAGACGCAGCCAGGTAACTTTTTGATTTATTGGAATAACTATGAGTATCCGAACGGAACGTCTGGGGGCTGTTATTCAACAGGACCTGGGCGAAATATTGCAACAACAATATCAATTGAGCGGCTCATTTATTACGGTGACCAGGGTTCGTCTTACACCAGATCTCTCCATAGCGAAAGTTTATATCAGTGTTTTCGCCCCTGACCGTGATCCAGACACCATTTTTCAGCACATCGATGAACACACCGGCGAGATACGATATGAATTAGCCGGACGGATCCGGCATCAGGTCAGACGCATTCCCGAACTGCACTTCTATGTCGATGATTCGGCCGAATACGTCAATAAAATGGAATCCCTGTTTAAAAAGGTGAAGAAGGAGAGAAAGAAGCGCGATAACAGAGAAGAAGAGTAGAACTAGCGATGGCCAAACCAATTCTGCTCGAAAATCTACCGGTTTTAGATACCACCGTAACCGGATTTCCCGACAAAGAAGTATTTACCAGCGGCGCCGTCATTCCGGTCGATAAACCATTGGATTGGACCAGTTTTGATGTGGTAAAATTCATCCGCAATCGAATTCCGGTACGTAAGGTAGGCCATGCAGGGACCCTGGATCCATTGGCAACCGGACTTCTTCTGTTATGTTGCGGTAAAGCAACCAAGTCGATCAGTCAGATACAGGAAAAACCAAAAACCTACCTCGCTGAAATTACCTTTGGCGGCGCCACGCCAACCTATGATGCAGCAAGTGATATAACTGAGACGGCTCCTTATGACCATATCAGCGAAAAGAAGCTTCTGAGCCTGGCTGAGCATATATTTACAGGAGAAATCCAGCAGGTGCCTCCCATCTATTCGGCTCTCCGGAAAGATGGCAAGAGAATGTACGATCTGGCCCGGAAAGGTATGGACGTAAAAATGCAGCCTCGCCCGGTACAAGTTTACAGCATGGAACTGTTGGAATTCTCTCTTCCAAAGGTAAAATTGAGAATAAAGTGTGGAAAAGGATTTTATGTCAGGTCACTGGCTTATGACCTGGGCAAAGAGCTGGGTTCACTTGGGTACCTGAGTTCATTGAGAAGAACAGAAACCGGGAATTTTTCCGTAGCCCGGGCCTGGCCGATCGATCTCTTTAACGAATGGAGCAGCCATGGGTAAAATGGTGTACTTGAACGAAGCAAAAAGAGCAAAGAATTCCATCGTCACGGTGGGTACCTTCGATGGAGTCCATGCGGGGCACAGGGTTTTGGTCAATACCGTGCTGGAGAAGGCCGAGCAGAGAAACGGGCGCAGTGTGATTGTCACTTTCGACCCCCATCCGAGAGACATCATTAACCCGGGCAAGCAGGGGATCAAACTGCTTACCACCCTGAAAGAACGATGTCAGCTGCTTGCCGATATCGGGATAGACGAGATGATTGTTATACCGTTTGACCGGGATTTTTCCCTGTTGAGTTCCGAAGCCTTTGTCAGGGATATAATTTGGGAAAAAATCGGGGTTAGTGAATTTGTCATTGGGTATGATCATCAGTTCGGCAGAAACCGTGAAGGCACAATAGAAACTGTACAAAAACTCGGCCATGAACTTGGCTTTGATGTACATGTAGTCTCAAAACAGGAAGTAGGTGATAAAACGGTGAGCAGCTCGGCCATCAGAAAAGCTTTGCAGGACCGGGGGGATGTCGAACTGGCAGCAAGGCTGCTGGAACGGCCTTACCTGCTGCATGGCACTGTTGTTCACGGAGAGAACCGGGGAAAACAAATCGGATATCCCACGGCAAATATCAAACCAGAACACCCCGACAAGGTCATTCCCAAAACAGGGGTATATGCCGTAAGAACCAGAGTGAGCGGGCGGTTCTACGGCGGAATGATGAATATTGGTGTTCGGCCTACATTCAACGGGGACAAAGAGACCCTGGAAGTTCATCTGTTTGATTTCGACCAGGAAATATATGGCACCACTGTTCAGATCCATTTCATTAAAAGAATCAGGGATGAACAGCAATTTACCGGAGTGGATCAACTCGTAGAACAACTTCACGAGGATAAAAAGATTAGTCAGGAAGTGTTAAACCGTATATCTCACAAATGACAATGGGTAATTGCCTAAAAGATGAATTAAGCTTATCTTCAAAAGCTATTATGAAAAGCATAAATTGTTAATAAATACTGAAATGAGTCTGACGAAAGAAAAGAAACAAGAAATTATTGAAAAACATGGTGGTTCAGCTGAAAACACCGGTTCAACAGAGGCGCAAATAGCGCTGTTGACAGATCAAATCAACCACCTGACAGGTCACTTGAAAGAACATGGAAAAGATCATGCCTCTAGGCGAGGTTTGTTACTCATGGTAGGTAAGCGAAGACGTTTATTAAATTACCTGATGAACGAAGATATCAACAAATATCGTGAGCTCATCAAGGAATTGGGTATCCGGAAATAATAATTGATTATGGTAAAGGCGCGTTCTTCAACGTGCCTTTTTGCTATATGATACAGCCGGTATTTTAATAGCTCATCTTTTGTCATGGCAAATGACATTGACAAAACCTTTTGGTCCCGGCAATTTACAATCAGAAAAGAAATCGAAGAACAAGGAATAAAATGAACGAAGATTTTAGAAGTGTAGAATTTGCACCAGGAAAAACAATATCATTGGAAACAGGGCGGCTGGCAAAGCTGGCCGATGGGGCTGTGGTAGTGAAAATGGGAGAAACCATGGTGCTTTGTACTATTGTAAGTGCCAAGGAAGCCAAGCCGGGGCAGGATTTTTTCCCGCTGGTCGTTGACCTCAGAGAAAGCTTTTCCGCCGCCGGCCGATTCCCGGGTGGTTTTATGAAGCGTGAAGGCCGTCCATCCGACCTGGAAGTGCTTTCCAGCCGTCTGATCGACAGAAGCATGCGTCCGCTGTTTCCTAAAGGATATAATCATGAAACCCAGATCATCTGCTCCGTCATCTCTTCTGACGGCCAAAATCAGGCCGATGTGCTTGGAGGTTTCGGTGCCTCGGCAGCTGCTCATATTTCTGATATCCCATTCGACGGGCCGATGGCTGAAGTTCGCGTTGGCCGGGTGGACGGTGACTATATCGTGAATCCTACCATTACGGAGTTGGAGAATAGTGACTTTGACATCATCATTGGTGGAACTGCCGATAGCGTATTGATGATTGAAGGTGAAATGAATGAAGTTACAGAAAAAGAGTTGCTGGAAGGAATCAAAGCCGGCCACGAGGCTATTAAAAAACTTTGCGCTTTCCAGGAGGAATTGCGCAGTGAATTCGGGAAGGAAAAACGGGAGTTTGAACCGGTTCCGGTCAATGAAGAACTCAAAGCCAAAGTATATGAAATTGCCGAAGATAAGACTAAAGAGATCATAAGTATCGGTCTTGGCAAAGAGGAATATGGAGACAGACTTCGTGAAGTAAGGGAAAAGTTAAAAGAATCTCTAGCCGAAATAGAAGAGTTTGCAGATTTAACAGGTGAAGCGCTTAACATCTTCAATGACATTGAAAAAAATGAACTTCGAAATCAGATTCTGGAGAAACAGCGCAGAATTGACGGACGGGGGCCTGCCGATATCCGGGATATCTGGACACAGGTAGGTTATCTGCCAAGAACCCACGGATCTGCAATTTTCACAAGAGGAGAAACGCAGGCTCTTGTTTCTGTAACACTCGGATCCAAAAGGGATGAACAAAATGTCGACACTCTTTTCCACGAGGAACCGAAGAAGTTTATGCTTCACTATAACTTTCCTCCATACAGTGTCGGTGAGGCCGGTTTCATGCGCGGCCCCGGACGTCGCGAAATTGGCCATGGTGTTCTTGCCGAGCGTTCACTGGATATGATGATGCCAACCTTTGAGGAGTTCAGCTATGTGGTCAGAGTGATCTCCGACATCCTTGAATCGAACGGTTCTTCTTCGATGGCTTCTGTCTGCGGTGGTTCCATGGCGTTAATGGATGCAGGAGTACCCCTGAAGAAACCTGTTGCAGGTATCGCAATGGGCATCATCATCGGTGAGAACAATCACGTTGTACTCTCTGATATTCGTGGTGAAGAGGATTTTATGGGGGATATGGACTTCAAAACGGCCGGTACAGCAGATGGAATCACAGCGACCCAAATGGATATGAAGGTCAAAGGAATCAGTTTTGAAATCCTGCAGGAAGCGCTTGAGCAGGCACATGCAGGCAGAATGCATATTCTGGAAAAAATGAGTGAAACCATTTCAGAGCCCAGAAAAGAATTGTCTGAATTTGCACCTCAATTCCTGAAGATGCAAATAGATGGTGATATGATCGGAGCTGTAATTGGCCCCGGCGGAAAAGTCATTCAGACCCTTCAGCGTGAAACCGGAACAGAGATCATTGTTGAGGAGGATGAAAAAGGAAATGGGTTGATTACCATTTCATCCGAAAACCTGGAGAATGCCGAGAAGGCAAAAGAGAAGATTAAAGCCATAACGGGTCAGCTCGATGAAGGAGCTATTTATAAAGGTACGGTCAAAGCAATCAAGGATTACGGTGCTTTTGTAGAGATTGTGCCGGGCAGGGAAGGATTGCTTCATATTTCCGAAGTCAATCACACGCATGTGAAAAATATTAACGATGTCCTTTCAGTCGGAGACGAACTTGAAGTCAAACTCCTGAAAGTTGAACACGGCAATAAATTGCGACTCAGCCGAAAGGCCTTGCTGCCAAAAGATGATCAGGACTGATTGTTTGATCAATAAATAACAAGGTTTGTATCTTAACGCCGTCCTGAATTCAACCGGGATGGCGTTTTTTTTAACTCCAAAGGATTTTCGGAAAATGTTCCCGGATTTTGTTTGGTTTACCCTTTGGGATTACCCTACATTTAATTGACCGTGGCCGTGTACTTCCTGATTACTGAAGAAATTAATCACCCTTTTGGATCTGGAAATCATGGCAACACTAAAAAATTATTGAACCGATTTAATGAACAACTGGAAAACGATAGATTTTGTGGAGAAAACCGAACTGACTAACGGTTTGAAAATAGTGACGGAGCGCGTGGAGAGCGTAAAAAGTGTTGCCGTTGGTATCTGGGTAAAGACCGGCAGCCGGGATGAACCCGATGAAAAAGCGGGCATTACTCATTTCCTGGAGCACATGCTTTTTAAAGGTACGAAAAAAAGATCGGCTTATGATATCGCCCTGAGCATGGAATCGGTGGGTGGCTATATGAATGCCTTTACATCCAATGAGTACACGTGCTATTACACAAGGTCGCTCGATTCGGAATTGAACCAGGCCCTGGATGTTCTTACGGATATGGTGAAAAATTCAGAATTTCCTGAACCGGAAATCGAAAAAGAGAAAAAAGTAGTCGTGGAAGAGATGAAAATGTACAGGGATAGTCCTGAAGATTATCTATTTGAAGAGTTCAGCGGAAAAATTTTTTCCGGCCATCCTCTGGGGCGTCCTATTATCGGATATGAAAAAACAGTCAATGCATTTACCCGGAACGACCTGTTTGAGTAT
Source organism: Balneolaceae bacterium (assembly GCA_007118695.1). Classification (GTDB taxonomy): domain Bacteria; phylum Bacteroidota; class Rhodothermia; order Balneolales; family Balneolaceae; genus SKRC01. The sequence continues at coordinate 19,012 of SKRC01000301.1, forward strand.
GTGGAAAATCGATATCAGCCCTGGAATATACTCGTATCGGTGGCTGGCAATGTCCGGCACGACCAGGTTGTTGAACTGGTGGAACAATACCTGGGTGATTCACGATCAAGTAAAAAGCTAAATATTGATCAAGAGATGACATCCTATAACCCACACAAGGAAGTCATCACAAAGCCGATCGAGCAGACTCATATGATTATCGGCAGACGGGGGCTGAATTTTGACCATGAGGATAAATACATTCTGCTGCTGGCCAATACGGTTTTAGGGGGTGGAATGAGTTCAAGACTGCATCAAAATGTCCGGGAAAAATACGGGTACTGCTATTCGATTGGTACGTTTAACCAGTCGTATATCGACTCCGGCCTGTTCGGGGTCTATATCGGTACCGACAAAAATTATGTGGAACACGTGCGAGAGTTAATAGCCGGGGAATTCGACACACTGTATCGCGAACCCGTTCCGGACAAAGAGTTGGAAGAAGCGAAATCACAATTGAAAGGTAAGTTGCTGCTGTCGCAGGAGAGCATGAGCAACCGGATGACCCGGCTGGCCAAGAGTGAACTCTACTTTAACCGGTTCGTTACACTCGATGAACTGGTGGAAAACATTGACGGTGTAATAAAAGAAGATATTCAGCGGTTCTCCGGTGACTTTTTTGACAAACAGAACTACAGTGAAACACTCCTGTTGCCTGAAACATAACCATCAGAAGTGATCGGAGATGCCCCGGAAACGTCTGCAAGGTACTACTTAAAATGGCCGTCGTAATAATGTTTAACATATTGTGAAACTATGACTTACATCAATCAGTTGAAAATCTACGTAGACCAGGAAGTTACACTTAAAGGTTGGGTCTATAACAACCGGAGCAGTAAGGCTCTTCAATTTATTGAGCTCAGGGATGGGTCGGGGCTTTGTCAGTGTATTGTGGCCAGGGATGATGTATCCGATGAGGTGTGGGATGCCGCCGATTCGTTAAAACAGGAAAGCTCCATAGAAATTACCGGAAACGTCGTCAAGGATGATCGGAGTGTGGGAGGATATGAGCTGCATGTTTCAGGCCTGACAGTGATTCAGCTGGCAGAGGATTATCCGATCACACCTAAAGAACACGGTGTTGAATTTTTAATGGAAAACCGCCATCTCTGGCTGCGCAGCCGGAGACAGTGGGCAGCGATGAGGGTTCGCAATGCGATTGTCTTTTCCATCCATAAATTTTTCCAGGAAAAGGAGTTCTTGCAGCTCGATGCTCCCATCTTTACAGGCAATGCGGCGGAAGGGACCACCACGCTTTTTGAAACCGATTATTTCGACGATAAAGCTTACCTGACGCAATCCGGACAATTGTATGCGGAAGCGATGGCGATGGCTCATGGAAAAGTATATACGTTCGGGCCAACTTTTCGGGCTGAAAAAAGTAAAACCCGCCGGCATCTCACCGAATTCTGGATGATTGAACCCGAGATGGCCTTCTACGACCTCGATATGAATATGGATCTAGCCGAAGAGATGGTAAAAGATATCATCCGGTATGTCCTGGATCATTGCCCGAAAGAACTGGAGATCCTGGAAAGAGATACAACACAATTAAAGCAGGCCGTTGAAAATGAATTTCACCGACTTTCTTACACCGAAGCCGTAGATCTGTTAAAAAGCAACGAGACCGCTGCATTGCTCGATCAAATGACGGAGGAGCGCAAAAAGGAGCGGGAACAGCTGAAGGCCGAGCTGGAAGAATTAAAAAAAGAACATGGATCCGCTAAAAAATGGCGCAAAGCCCAGATCGATCAGCGCATTCAGGAAATTCATGCCCGCCAGGATCAGATCGAGGAAGATCTTCGAAATATTCCTGTATGGAAACAGTCGGCCTCCGGGTTTACCTGGGGCAATGATTTCGGCGGCAGTGATGAGACGATACTGACAATGCAGTTTGATGCGCCGCTGATTGTTCACCGTTACCCAGCCGAAGTAAAAGCCTTTTATATGAAACGCGATCCGGATAACGATAATCTGGCCCTGGCAATGGATGTCCTGGCTCCGGAAGGCTATGGTGAGATCATTGGAGGCAGCCAGAGAGAAGACAGCCTGGAAGTTCTGCAAAAACGAATTGCAGACCATGATCTGCCGGAGGATGTATTCAGCTGGTACCTGGACCTGAGAAGGTACGGCTCTGTTCCTCACTCCGGATACGGACTCGGCCTTGAGCGTACACTGTCGTGGATCTGCGGCCTCAGCCATGTACGAGAGACCATACCGTTCCCCAGGATGCTTGGTCGCCTGAGCCCGTAAAATTGAACGTCAACTCATTGCCTTAATCCATTGGCGAAAAAAACCAGTATTGATCACTTTAAAGTAACCCTGCAGAGTATCCGCAAGCCGGACCTTCGCAAACCTGTTTACTTTTTATATGGGGAAGAGTCCTTTTTCCTCGATCTGTTGCAGGAGGAAGTGATCAAGCTGGTTCCGGAAGAACAGCGGGACTTTAACATGGATCTGCTGTATGGTAGTGAGGTCTCTCCGGAACAGGTATTGGGAATTGCCCGAAGTTATCCGATGATGTCGGAATTACGTGTTTTGATTGTTCGGGATCTCCGCAAGATGGGAAGATCCCAGGCAGAAGAAGGGGGTCAGTTAAGTGATCTTGTGCCTTACCTTGAGAAGCCAAATCCTTCAACAATTCTTTTGCTGATCGATGAAAAACCACCGGACAAGCGCACAAACCTGGGAAAACTATTAACAGAAAGCGGTTCAGCTAAACAAATCTATTCTCAAAAATTTGACAAACTTCCTGATTACAAGCTGCCCGATTGGGCCAATGACTGGGCGGCTCATAAATTCAACAAGAGTATTGATCCCAATGCCTCTCAGATTCTGACCCAGCTCGTCGGTAATAATTTGCAATTACTGTCTACTGAAATAGAAAAAGTGTGCACTTTTGTGGACAGTGAAGACAGGGTCACAATCGACCATGTAAAAAAAATAATCGGCTCTTATCGCGAATATTCGGTGATTGAGCTCAAAGAAGCGGTGGTTGACCGTAACCTGGAACAATCCCTGTCCATTGTGGAACAGATGTTGCTTAAAAGTAATACAGACGCGGGAGAAGTCATTCGTACCGTGGGGTTCTTTTACACTGTATTCAGCAACATCTGGCAAATCCGCCGATTGGCTGAAAAGGGGATGGACAAATCCCGGATTCAGCAGGAGATGGGGATTTCCAGCAACTGGTATTTCAATCAGCTCTGGAAAGACGCCTCCAATTACCGGTTGGCCGAGATGCCCCAGATTTTTGAAGCCTTGCTTGATGCAGACCGTGCTGTTAAAGGGTTCAGCACATTAGATACCTCAACGATACTTCTCCTGTTGATCAAGCGCATCGTCGGTTAATTCCGGCTGCGTTCAACATCAACGAAGTAAAAAAGGGGTATCCCTATGACTGCTATTTCAACAGCGAAATTATACAATCTTACAGATGAAGATCTGATGGAACAGTTTCAGGATGGAACGGTTCAGGCATTTAATATTCTCGTGAGCCGATACAAAGACAGACTGCATAATTTTCTCTTTCGCTATACACACAACCACGAAGATTGTGAAGACCTGGTTCAGGAAACATTCCTTCGGGTACATCGCAGTCGGCATTCCTATGAGCGCATCGCCAAGTTCTCTACCTGGATGTATACGATAGCCCTGAACCTGGCAAAAAGTCTCTACAAGAAGAAGCAGCGAATGCAAAAAGTTTCCATCCATGAGGATCCGGAAGATTCTGAATCGCGGGAAATGCATTTTGAGGACTCCAACATTCTTCAGGATGAACAACTCCATCAGAAACTCTGTGTGAAAGAACTTGAAAAAGCCCTCATGGACCTGAATGAAGAGTTTCGGGAGGCGATTGTGCTTCGCGATATACAGGAGCTGACATACGAAGAAATAGCCGAAATTACCGGTACTGCAATGGGGACTGTGAAGTCCAGAATTAATCGCGGACGGTTGCAACTCCAGGAAATTCTCGATGATTATGTGATTTTGGAAACAAATTGACAGAGCCGGGGTACTAGAAGTAAAGGATGATGTTAAATCATCCACTAAAGAGAAAACTTTACTTCTAATATCCATGCATAATCAATTTACCGAGGAGTCAATTAATGATATTATACTGAAATATTCAGATGAATCGTTTGGTGTCCGGGATGCAGTCAGATTTGAGATGCTGTTGAAACAAAAACCCGAATATTTTGAGGATGCGAAAGTCAATCGACTGATGCGGCTTAAACTGCAATCCTTGCCGCGTCTACATGCTGCCCCTGGTTTTGAAACAAGGCTGGCAGAAAGAATAGAGCGAGAATGCTAGTTGTACAAAATCCCATGAGAAAGAGTCTGTCAGTTGCCCCCCGGCTGGCAGACTTTTTTATGTCAGCCAACACCCATCATGGGTTATGAGGGGCTAACCCGCATTTTATTTAACAGAAAACACAATACTCGGAGTTCACAACTATTCCTCCCGACAGCGGTCGGAGCCCATTTTTTCTATCCCCACGGTCGCGGTACATCTTTTCCCTCCCGACGGCGGTCGGGGCCCATTTTTTGTACGCGTAGCGAACATCTTTTCCCCACGGAGTGTTCATCTTTTGTACGCGTAGCGTACATCTTTTCCCCACGAAGTGAAATATTCTCCTCAGCTTCGCCTTGCTGAGGAGAATATTTCTTGGTAAAAAATGCAGGCCTAAAAGTAATGAAGCAATTCCCCTGCACGGATAGCTATAAAGAAGCAATAAACCTGTACTGAGAAAACCTGTATTACCGCTTCCTTGTAAACAGGCTAACGACCATCACAAAGACAACGGCTCCAATAATAGACCAAATAATGGGGAATGAGCTTCCGCCGACCTGGATATTGAGAAGTTCGGGCAGGCCCAGTTGTTCACTCATCCACGATCCAATAAGAGCGCCGATAAATCCGAGCACAATCGATACAATACACCCGCCCCGGCTGTAACCGGCAATGGATTGTCCGATTGAACCGCAAATTCCGGCAATGATCAGTAACAGTAAAAATTCAAGTATGCTCAATGGAACAGTATTTAATTAATAGTCAGCCTTAATATAGGCGAGACTACCTTAAATAAAAAAATGGAAGCCGATGAATACCGGAAAATTATTGAAGACTGATCCACTCACTGATCATTGTATTCAGGAACAGATTTTTGCATAAACATCCAGGCCTGAATCATACTGGCTAATAGGAGAGGATTTGCTCCATTTTTTGTTTCAGACGGCTTGCAGCAAGGTATTCTTTTTCAAGCTCTGTGCTGAAGGGAATTGGCATATCCAGTGAGGAGCACCTTATCACAGGGGCGTCCAGAGATTCAAAACAGCGCTCTGTGATACCGGTATAAATTTCACTCATAGGCCCAAGCATTTCTGAAGGTTCTTGTAGCAAAAGGGCTTTTCCTGTCTTATTCACAGATACTTTAAGGGTTTCCCAATCGATTGGTGCGAGGCTCCGCAGGTCAATTAACTCAATGGAATAGCCTTGGTTTTCAAAACCGGGAATTTCCTGCAGTGCCCATTGTAATCCCATGCCATACGTTATTAGAGTCAAATCCGTTCCGGATTTACGAACAACAGCTTTCTCAAGGTTAGTAAATTCAGGACTCTCTGAGATGTTTTCCTTCAAACTTCGGTAAAGTTTCTTGTGTTCGAAGAAGAGTACCGGATTGGGGTCGAAAAGAGAGGTGTAGAGCATGTTTCGGGCATCTTCAACCGTTCCCGGTACAATTATACGCAATCCCGGATGCTGCATGAACCACCCTTCCGGAGATTGTGAGTGAAAAGGCCCGGCACCCACACCGGCTCCGTGCGGGGCACGAATCGTCACATTCATCGGCGGCATCCAGCGGTACCGGGCCTTGGAAAGATTGTTGACAATTTGATTGAAACCACATGAGATAAAGTCCGCAAACTGCATTTCAACCACTGGTTTAAATCCTTCCAGGGTTAAGCCGATAGCTGCACCGATGATACCGGATTCAATAATCGGTGTATTTCGGATTCTGTCCCGGCCAAAAAGATCAAGAAACCCCTCCGAGACCTTGAAAACACCGCCATAGCCGGCTATATCCTGACCCATTAAGATAAAGGTTTCGTCTTCTGTAAAAGCCTGTTTTAGAGCCTGTTGGATGCCATCTACAAATCGAACCTCCAAAGTATTAACCTTTCCCCGGGGAGATCGGCTATTCAACCTGTCTGATTTAACCAGGCCGGCAGCCTGCAGTTCTTTCTTCTTATCAAAGACCGGTTTGGGTGCTTTCAGTGCCTTCTTCAGGTCAGGCTCAAACGAGGAGGCCAGATTTTTCCGGATCGACTCAAGATCACTGCTTTTAAACGCATCATGATCAAGCAAGTATGACTCGAATC
>SKRC01000018.1 GCA_007118695.1 Balneolaceae bacterium
GGTTAAGCCAGGGCACTGATCTTCCTCTCATTGATAATCCACCAGAACAAGGATTGAAACGAGTTGTCCCTGGAGCCGGAACTGCCGACTGTCGATGAAGCGCGAGAAAGTCTGCTGAAATTTTTATGTTGAATGCAAAAACATGAATCCAGCAACTGCGGATTTGCAATGATGTAAAGAACTTGCTGGAAATAGGGAATTGTTAAAACCGCCAAATACGGAACTATGAATACACCTGAAACAGAAAAAAAGCTTGAATTTCTGGGCCAGCTGCTGGAAAAGAACCCGGAATTGCAGAATCAATATGACGCGTTTGTCCGGGAAAATACCCCTGCTCAATCGGATCTGACGGATGCTGAAAGCTACATTATGGAACAAACCGGCAAACTTGTAAAAGAACTGGAAGCCCTTGACCTGGATGACCCGGACTGGGAGAATTACACGCCCCGCTACAGCGGCTATATCGAGGAATGGGAAGCAAGAAGGCACTTGGCCGAAGACATGGTTACCAAAGTGTTTGACGACTACAAAACGGATCTTGAAACCTGCTTTTCTGAAGGCGAAACGGACCTTGCCCTGCTCCGCCTTGTGAGTGGCTACGATGCCTGCCTTCGAGCCAACCTGCAGGATGCCTATGATACCCTGGGAGATGCGAAATCCTTTCTTATAGAAACCATGCGGGAACATCAATCCGCGGTGGTTCGAAAAATGGACACCCTGGTTTATCCGAATCGTCAGATATTCTCTTTTACGGAGGCACTGTTCGGCCACTTCAATAAGCATCATCACGCCAACGAGGATTATCTCCGGTTTTTTGAACCACTGCTGCTCTTCCTCTCCCGCGACAGGGAGTGTGCCGAACAAATGGAGCGCGGGATAGAGGAAAATGAAATCCCCCGGCATCATATTCCCCGGCTTGCTACGGAATTGTACAAGGTTACGGGAAATAAAGACAAATGGAGAGAGGAAGCCGAGAATCTGTTTGAAGCGGATGTGGAGGTAGCCCGGGATTTGCTGGCGGATTACAGCCAAAGCAACTACAATGATTTCATCCGGGTGGCAAGGCAATTATGGCAGGCAGGCAGGTTTAAGAAGGAACTGGCTTCCTTTATGTTTGAGCATATCGACCGGGAACAAACTCCTGATTTCTATAAAGAAGTTCTGATTTGGCTGACATCCTCCGGCAGGACAATATCCAGGTATAAGCAGCTAAGAGATATCCTGACCGATAAAGAGAAAGAGATATTTATAAATGATCACAAAATGGATTTTGTGTTTTATACCAGGATGCTTCAGCAGGAACAACGATATGATGATATCCTGCAGTTCATTCAACGTCACCGGGATTCGTGGCATCTCAATAAAATGCTGAGTACCATCCTTGAACCCTATCCCAAGGAAAGTTTTGAGATACTGGAACATAAAATATTGACTACACTTGAGACCGAACGCGGTAGAAGCGTATACCGGCAAATTGTGGAATGGCTGCGGCTGGCAAAATGCATAAACCATATGGAGGAGCGGACAAACCGCCTGATTCACCGGCTCTATCATTGGAAACCTGCCCTGCCCGCCCTGAAGGATGAGATGCGGCAAGCAGGAATCAGGTCTGCCGGTACTGGAAGTTAATTGGCCAACCCAACTCCCCTCCAAAGTTTCTGAACCCCTTGAGGTTTGACGCGTTCAAAAATTACTCTTTTTTGCTCATATTTTTCAGATTTCCGCACGTCCCACGCCTTTTATTCCTAATTCCCCGCCTCCCTGCGATCGAGTTTCACATCCACCGGGCTCAAATCAATCGTTGTCGACACATTGCAACTGAAGGTGAACCCCTCATTGGCCAGGGCAAGCCTGCACGCTTCCATGGCTGACGTGCGAATAACCGGAAGAGAGGATTCCTGGTCTTGCACGTTAATCCAAAAGGATACCTGCAGATCCACAAAATTCGGATCAAATCCTTTTATGGATACGGATGGTCCCGGTTTTTTAAGGATTCGTTTGACGGTTTTTATGGTATCCAAAAGAAGGTCACATGCTTTTTGCACATCATCCCCGTAGTCGATGCCAACGGTAAAACTACCACGCCGGAGTCCGTCGAGGGTGTAATTATGGAGCGGCTTGGTAAACAGTTGAGCGCTTGGGACAAATATGTCACACCCGTCACTAGTCCGAATATGTGTGTGCCGAAGCTGGATATTCTGGACACGCCCGGTCAGTCCCCCCGATTCTATGAGATCTCCCTTGTTAAAAGGCCGGCTGAAAGCAAGAAAAAAACCGGCGAGCAGGTTTTCCCCGATATCGCGGAAAGCAAACCCGAGCATCACGGCAACCAGTCCACCCCCGGCCAGCAGGCTGGTTGCAAAGGTCCGGAATCCGATAATGTTGAGAAAAAAAACAAATCCGATAAATATCGAAAGGCCGACAATCAGGCGTTGAAAATATTGGAGATTCGTGTCGGAAAGGTGAGTTCTTTGCAAGATCCGGTCATAAATACGGCTAAGTGTTTTCCCGATCAGGTAGAAAAGGAAGATGACCAGGATCCCGAACAGCAGGCGAGGCAGCAGGTCGGCAAACTGTTCCAGCTCCAGGAAGAGGCTTTCGGTGAAAGTATCAATCATAACGGGATATAATTGTTAAGCATCATTTTGGTTTATTTTCAGTTTTGATATTGTCTACAATAAGACAGCGGATTGCTATAAACAAGTGCTATCAGGAGTTCAACATCCATGCCCCGATCCTGAGTCTTGCCATTGGTGCTCACCCGGCCGTCAACGTAGCCAACCAACATATGGGATGGACCCGGCTGCTCCCACGCCCGGAAGATGCGGAGAAAATTTCAAATGTTTCCGGATTCGGATTGTAATATTGTGATCTGTTCATTTACTTTCGTGAAACCCAAAAATCAACAAGTATAAGGATGGAGCATTCTCAGTTGTCCCTGTTTAGCTGGCAGAAAGCGGTATTGGCCGAGGGATATGAACAACTTGTTGTATTCAGTTTTGATGAGGCTGAATTTATATTCCGGCAGCTCGGGGAAAAATATGAGTCAGCCGATCCGGAAATGGAAGATGCATTGGATTGTACCCGTTACTGGAAGAACGTATTTGAACAGCTCGAGAGCACAAGCCCTGCAAAGTCCATTGCTATTCTTCATGATGAAATCAGCCAATTCGACTTTCAAAAAACCTGGGGGCAGCAACAGTTTCGATTGGCCCTGATCCGTCATCTTACTGAGCTGATGCAGCAGCAAAATCTGTTTTACCTGAACAGTCACACTACATTATCGGATTTATTTTTGCAACTCCGGGAACCCGAAAAAGCCGGGCAGCTATTAACCGAACAGGTGTCATCGTCCCCGCTGGATAACAAGCTTCGCTTTCGCCTTGCCCAAATTCATTGGCAGAATATGCAAAAGGGGGAGGCCAAAAGACATTATACGCTTGGCCTGTTGCTGAACCCGGCAGAAGTTCCCCGCCCGTTCCTTGAGTGCAATGAAATTGCCGGTCTGATAGAGGAATACGGCCCCGAAATGACTCCGGCCTACGGGTGGGTTTCCGGGGTGCTTCCCCTTGTGCAGGTGCCGGATGATATCACACCGGCCGGTGATTCTCATGTAAATGCACTAACCTGCTACCGCCTGCTGCACGATGCCGAAAAAGCTTCCAAAAAAAGCGACATGGATGCCTGTGTGGAATACAGGAAAGTGTTAAAACAAACGGATCCCGAATTCTATCAGGAGTACTTTGCCCTTCTGTCGAGAAGAAAAATTCCCCGGTTTCAATAAATGGATTCTGTTTATGAACCATTAACATCCAGCATGTTCTGCAACACGCGATTCTGTCGTGTTCTGAACACAGCAAAACCTCGCCGGTCGAGGGTCAAAATGTCGTAAACATGGATAGCTTCTGCCAACAAAACAAGCGTGGCATCGGCGAAATCCATGGGAGTATCGGCATAACGTTTCATGAGCGCCGCAGCCTCCCGGAGTTCCGGCGCCTGAGTCAAATCAAAGACTTCCATTGAACTGGCAGTAACCAACTCCGCCAAATTCGTGGCCCCCTCAGCTGAAGCAGAAACAAAATGCATGGCTTCTGTAATCACGGCACTTGTGGTGGCCAAATGTCCGGAAAATCCGTCCCATCGCTGGACAACCTCGTCATGAGCTTGATCGCTGGCATCCAGATATGCCACCAACGGGCCGGTATCCACAAGCCAGGTAATCATGACCGCCAGTTCCGTTCACGCAACGCTTTCCGCCAGGACTCCTCCTGTCCCTGCCTTAGCGACAAACTCCCGCGTAAATGCCCGGTTTTCTCGCCAAGCGGACGCTCTTCAAGTGCATCTTTCAGAATCTCCCGTGCCGCTTGTGAAAGGGTTATACCCCGCCTCTTCGCCCGTTCTTCAAGCGCCTCACGAAGTGATTCATCGGTCCGAATGGTCAATGTCTTACTCATACATACAATGTACACATTCTATTATTCCGACACAATTGGGGAGGACGTCCCGGGTATATCGGACGTAACAATTCTTTTTGGCAATCAGGGAAAACCCGAATCAATATGGTGGTTCGGCCGGGCCGGTATAACCACAAACTCCTGTCCGCGGAGAATTCACAATCTCTATGTATTCATCTGTATATCCATCGGGGTCACTTTCTGCATGCTCATTGCATAGACAGATAAATTGCCCCATATTAAACAGGGCTTCCATGTCGAACCATGATGCAGGCTTATCACATTCCTCACAAATGTATTCCGGAGGATTGTTTCGCGCCATCAAAAAAACAGGGTTGGAAGTGAGCGGCATTCCACGGCGTTTCCCGACCATTTTTATAACGGTGACTGTTGAGCTCCCAAAATCGTAGATATGAGTCATTTCTACGCCGGGTTTAAAGACATTAAAAACTCTTTGTGTCATCGCGACTTCCCTGCCATATTCCCCCTCGTCTGAAAATTGGCTCATATGATCACAACACTCCAGCCAGATTGCCCGCAAATAGTCGTCAAAATCCGCTAATTTAGCCGTACCATTTATTTCCAGGTTCAACCAATAATCAGAGCTGTATGGATCAGATACCTGCAAATGATACAAGTCTTGTTCGATACGCCTGTCGTATTCTTTTTCATCGATTGCTTGTCGTCGTTGTTCACACGAAGGCAAATGCCTGATCATTCCGCCCCTTGTCATATCTCTTCCACAAAAAAGACATTTTCCCTTTGTCTGTTTATTTGCTATTACATGAGAATTTTCCATTTCTGTTTCTTTCGATTTAAAATTCATTTTAAAACACTGTATTCCCCGGTGAAATTTTTCATAAATCTCCATTGGCTCAGGATTGACAATTCCAATTTGTTACCCCCATCAGCCTTTGTAGCAGAAGATCCCCACCTCAACTTTGCAGTCGACAACCAGATCGGCCACCGACAGGATGCGTGCCGGGGGATGCGCGCCGAATACCTCCCTGAATACCTTGTTGAACGACTGGAAGTAACGTGCATCGGTTAGTATCACGGTAACGTGTACAACATGCTCCGTGCCATAACCGGCCTCGCGCATAATTTCCAAACAGTTATCAATGGCCAGACGCGATTGCTTCACAACGCCGCCCTCCACAATTTCACCGTCTTTCATCGGGGTTTAACCGGATACATAAAGCCAGCCGTTGGCAGCTACAGAACGCGAAAAGGGCAAATGCTGGCCACCGGTGCCGACACCGCCTTCAGCGCCATAACGTTGAATTGACATACTTTTTCTGATTTGGTTAGTGCCATGTAAGCCATACAACTGACAGGTTTATCTGTTAGTTCATAATTGACATGACATTTATTTAAAGTTGGAATTTTCGAAAGTAGCATTGCAGGCCGGACGTCTCCGTCCGCCAGTCCCTTTCTTTGCTACACAACTTGTAACACCTGCCGGGTCGTAATATGATCTCTGCCACGCTTCGTTGTAAGTGCATGGACATATTCACCCGGAAATCAGGTATTCCGGAAAGATCGTATCCGTATTGCATTGTAATCAGGCATATCTGAAACTACTGATTATTTTCCACGGATGACATATCCTGTCACTCTTGTTTTTTATTTTGTAATCATGATTAAACCCAAAAAATCATGAACCTTTCACACCATGAAAATGTCTGAAGAACAAAAAAAGCTGGATTTTCTAAAACAATTACTGGAGAAGAATCCGCAATTACAGAGACAGTTTCACGAATATATGAATGACGAGGAGTAAGAGCATGCATGTGATTTTGATACCGAAGCATATATTCGGGAAGAGGCTGAAGATTTTACCTTTGAACTGGATTAATGGAAACTGTGGAATCTATTCCTTTTTGCCTTTCCCAAACCACATTTTATTATTATTTTGTCGAAACTAATCGACAAAATAATGGATATTCTGTATTCTTATCATGACAGATTGCTCCGACAGGTATCGGATTCTCATTTCCGTTTTCTGTACGGTCGCATTCATTGGGATCAGCACATGCTGGCCATTAAAGGACCTCGCGGAGCAGGGTTATTCATATTGATTTAATCCGCTGTTCAGTGGATCCGGACAGGAATATAAATATGATTGAAGCAACCGCTGTTGAGAATTTTTCAAGAGATGAGATTGCCGTCGTAAAAGAAGGATATGAGCAGTAACGTGCGGGCGATGAGGTAAATCAGGGAAATGCAAACCAGCTTTTTAACGAATGGCTCAACAGCGATTCCGCCAATATAGATTACTGTTTCATTTACAATGAAAGATAGGTCGAAATGTACTCATCAGGTGATAATACAGATATTCCATTGGGAGTAAAACCACTGTCATCCCTGGTTATTACGGCATCACAGCCCGCTGCATCCGCAGAAAAATATTGGATAGCATCTTCCAAATCATTCCAACCGGCGGTCAATGCCTTCTGAACAACTTGTTCACTCACAGTTCCTATATTCGTATGGACTGTGAGTTCACGCAGTCGGTCTGTTGCTCTATGAGAACCCAAACTTGGCCGGAGTATATAAAACATGGTATCGAATGATATGGTAGAAATAACAGCCTCTACCCTGTTCTGCTCGGCAGCCTCAAAGATCAATCCAGCGGAATCCGAAAACGGTCGTCGTTTTAAAAGAAAGTCTAAGCAGACATTGACATCGAGAAGAATTTTATTGGCCATACTTTTTGAGGATTTCTTTTTCTTTGATCTGTTTATAGGTCATGCCTTCATATTCTTTCGAGAGTTTGGCAGATCCATACATAGATTCCGTCCAGGAGCCTGGCTCCGGGATAAATTCGGTATCGGAACGGGTAACTGAATCAAGATACCTTTCTACCATTTCCGAAATGCTGATGCCGTGCTGGTTGGCAAATCGTTTTGCCCGGTGTTTCACCGACTCTTCTATTGTAAGTGTGAGCTTCTTTTTCATAGCCTGGGAGTGAATTATGTGATACGTGTTAATTATAATTAATAACACGTATACCATCAACTTATTTCCCAAAATTCGCAGAGCTTTACATAGTGGTTCTTATCGCGACCTCGCATCGATAATCCACCAGAACATGATTGAAACCGAATAATAAATTTGAGACTTCGGGTAATCACGACCGCCAGTTCCGTTTACGCAACGCTTTCCGCCAAGGCTCCTCCTGTCCCTGCCTCAGCGACAAACTCCCGCGTAAATGCCCGGTTTTCTCGCCAAGCAGACGCTCTTCAAGTGCATCTTTCAGAATCTCCCGTGCCGCTTGCGAAAGGGTTATTTTAACGTGGACCGGACGATGAACTCCGGAAGCAGATTCACCCTTTCTTCTATGAAACGGTCAAATTCATCCTCATCCATCTCAAAAATGACCTGCAGTACCGGACGGCCGATAAATGGAAAGATCATCATCGACATGATGTTGACGAGGATCTGCTCTGCCGGCAAATCCACCGTATTTCCTTTTTGGGCTTCCTGCCTGAGCTGCTCCAAAAAGGGCTGAACCTTTCGGCCCACTTCATTGAGCATGAATGTTTTGAGGCGGGTAGGATTTTTATTCAGCTCGTGCAGGACAAACAGGGGGATATCGGGGTTGGCCCGGATGATTTCCAAATATTTCGTTGTAAAATTGAGGAGTTTTTGTTCCAGAGGCAGATCTTCGTTTAGAAGACTCACAATCTGTGGAATCACTTTGATAAGCGAGAGCTGATATACTTTTTCAAATAATTTTTCTTTCGACCTGTAGTAATAGTGAAGCATCGATTTGTTGATCTTCGCCTTGTCGGCGATTTCCTGCATCCGTGCCCCTTCCAGCCCCTTGCTTTGAAAAACATCACGGGCCGCTTCAAATATTTTTTTTTCTGTAGACGATTGTTCGTCCTGGCTTTCTTCTTTCATTGTTATCTTGGTTGATATATGAATGTCAATATATTCAGTGTCGTGTCAACTATAGAATGCCGGTTAGCTGGAATAAAAATCTCCCCAAACAATCGTCGGGGAAGATTTATCTTCCATTCTGTCAACAATCAATTACCCGACACTCGTACTCCTCCGCTAGCCACCCGGCAAAATAATGGAACCAGATGCATACAAGATAAGCAATCCACGCACAAAAATTAACTGTTTAGTTGAAATAAATAGTTAATTATTTTCAAACAGGCTGTATGCTCATCTCCGGAGATTCTTCGTAAGACCAGTAATATCAAAGTTATAAACTGTGTGTATAAAATCCGTCATTTTTTCTTTTTGGTTTAACTATATGGTTGAACTGA
>SKRC01000277.1 GCA_007118695.1 Balneolaceae bacterium
AGATATCCAGGAGATCGTTTCCAAGCTTAAATTCCGTAATATCGGAATTTTTATTACCGATCATAATGTTCATGAAACACTTGCCATTACAGACCGGGCATACCTGATGTTTGAAGGAAAAATATTGAAAGAAGGTACGTCAGAAAACCTGGCTGAAGATGAAGAAGCTAAAAAACTTTATCTTGGAAGTCAGTTTAAACTCGACAGATATAACATATAGAAACCGAAGACGATGGACGAAATAACCGTACAGGAATTAAAAGAAATGCAGGATAAGAAGAAATCATATTTCCTGTTGGATGTGCGTGAGGATTTTGAATTTCAAATTTCCAATATCAATGGTACCCTGATACCTCTCGATCTTTTGCCGGATAAATTGGATGAGATTGAAGACAAGAAAGACGAGGAGGTTATTGTGATGTGCAGAAGTGGTGTCCGGAGTGCAAAAGCGCAAAAATTCCTGCTCGATAATGGATTTAAAAAAGTCCGCAACCTGAAAGGTGGGATCAATCAGTGGGCCCGGGAAATAGACAATTCACTGCCGGTATATTGATGCAGCTGAATGCACGGAGTGCAATGCGGGGTCGCTGGCAGAGTCGAGATTCATTTGCGTTGCGGTAACCGGCCGGGCAACCCGATTTTGGGAGGCTGGATGTATTGGCCCGGTCAGGTGGTAGCAGCTATTTGCGCAAAGAGCTCGTCATTGCTTTCGGTCTGTTTAAGCACCTTCAGCAGCATAAGCATGGACTCTTTCGGCGGTTTTTTTAGCAGAAAACGGCGTACCATATTCCTTTCCTCAAGCTTTGCCTTAATAAAGCGGTCTTCATTCCGTGTTCCGGATGCGGCGATGTTGATGGCAGGATAGATTCTGTCGTTAGCCAGGTCCCGATCCAGTACAAGCTCCATATTACCGGTGCCCTTGAATTCTTCAAAGATCAGGTCATCCATCCGGGAATTGGTTTCGATCAGGCAGGTAGCGATTATGGTAAGCGATCCGCCGTTTTCAATGTTGCGGGCTGAGCCGAAAATCTTCTTCGGTATTTCAAGTGCCCTGATATCAAGGCCGCCGGACAGGGTCCTTCCGCTGTTCGACTGAACGGCATTATATGCACGACCCAGCCGGGTAAGCGAGTCGATGAGAAGAACGGCATGCTTCCCGCATTCAGCCATTCTTTTTACATACCCGAGAGCCAACTCGGAAATTCGCACATGGCTTTGGGTGGGTTTGTCATTGGAGGAAGCAAAAACTTCTGCATCGGTAGACCGCAAAAAGTCAGTGACTTCTTCAGGCCGCTCATCCACCAGCAGAATAGCTGTATGTATGTCGGGGTAGTGCGCAGTGATGCTTCGGGCCATCTTCTTCAAAAGGACCGTCTTACCGGTTCTGGGTGGTGCGACGATCAGGGCTCTCTGTCCCCGGCCTATCGGGGCAACCAGATCCATGACACGTAATTCAATGTCTTCGGGTGATTGACCCAGCTCAATATGTTCGGTGGGCATGATAGGAGTTTGCAGCTCAAAACGGTTTACTTTTTGCCAGTTTTCGGTTGGCTCACCGTTGATACGATCAATTGTAGAAACTCTCCGGTTTCCATGCTGGTCTTCCTCAAATTCGCCTTCCAGAACCAGGCCAGGCCTTAGTTCGTGGTGTTTGACCATTTCGGGTTTCAAGAAAGGATCCTTTGCATCATAACTGAATTCGAAATCGATTTTTCGAATAAATCCGAATGCTTTGGGATTGATTTCAAGAACACCGTGATATCGCCCGCCAATTCTGACATGTTGATTGTCAGTGAATTTTGGGATAAACACGTTGCCGCCCTTTTGCCCTTTTTTACCTTTTTGTTTACGTCCTTTATTTTTCTTGGAACGTGCCATGCACAATGATTTACATTATTAATTAAAAACTCTTTGCCAATTCCCAACAAGCCTTCAGGTCACCCTGTTAACAGTGGGTTAGGGTTAGTCAGAGCTGTCTTTCGATTCTATTTCTTTGTTGAATGTGATAAGAAAAGAGCAGAATGTACCTGTTTTGATACACTCTGCTATAAAGATAAGGAAGGAAAAGTGAGATGAAAAATTAACGTACAGTTGTTGATTCGTTTATCCAAGCGTAGCATTCACCCACGCTGCCATTAATGGTAAACGATTCACCCGTTTCCCAACCTCTGAAAAATTTGTCTTCTGATGAAGGCATAACCGGTCTGTAAGATTCAATCTGCCGGTTTGCCGCATTGCGAGTACTTGGATCAACTTCTTGGGCCTGCTCCAGATAGTCAATTACCAACCAGTATACCGTGCGGTCATCCCGTTCAATGCTTCTGCCGGATGTGCATTGACGGATAGCAGCAGCATAGATGGCGGCCATTTGCATATAAGCATCTCCAAAGTTACTGTCAATATCAATGGCCCTCCGGGCAAACTCCCGGGCTGACTGCAGATTATCGAGATTTTGATAAGTATCGGAAATTTCCAGGGCAATCCGCTTTTGGCGGTTATTGTCCGGGGCTTTTTCGAGGGCTTCTTTCAGATACTCGAGTGCTTCGCGGTAATTGGCATCCGAGAGCTTCAAGTCGGCCAATTTACGGGTATTTTCAAAATTTGGATTCAATGCATGCAGTTGTTCTGCAGTCTGTAATGCCTTTGCGCGATTTCCTACCTGATCATAAAGGGTAGCAAGTTCGGTCAGGGCCTCCTCCCGGTCTTCCCGTTCGTCGAGTCGTTCTTCAAGAAACGCAATTCGTTCTTCCGGATCCTGAAAGAGGGCATTTCTGGATTCTTCTATGGTTTCCATCAAAGCATCACCGGCAAACTCTTCAATATCTTCGATCATGGCCAATGCTGCCTCACGCTCTCCCCTTGAGACATAGTTGCTCAATAAAAGCCGTGCATAATATCCGTCGCTGGTTTCTGCCAGTCTTTGTTTATCCATTTCAAAGGCTCTCTGGTAATATTCATAGGCTTTTTGGATTCCATCATCCAGATCACGATGGTTTTCCTGGTAGAATAGACCCTGCCGGATCGTCCAGCGGAACATGTCCACCTCATCTTCGTCAAACGTTTCCGTAACCAAATCAAAAATGCCTAATGCATTTTCCAGTAATTTGGATCGTTCAGATGGATCCGACTCATTTTCTGCCAGGCCTACATACACCTGAATCAATCGGTTGAATTGTGTGTCGAGAGTAAAACTTCTGTGCCCCTGAATTTGTCTTGGTTTTGCTTCAAGCATCCATTTTCCAAATGTCAGGGCCATTTCATAGTCGCCGGTTCTGTAATTTTCGTAGAAAAGTGAATAAGCTTCAAGTTCGCTCATACCATATGGCGGTTCCGACTGTCCATAGGAAAGTGAAGAAAAACCAACCAAGAGGCTTATGAATACAATTAGTTTTTTCATGACGATTATTCTTGATTAAATAAACTATACCTTATTAATAAACTATAAAAAGTAGAAAAATATTATTGAAACCTAGGTTGAACAAACATAATCTCGGCCAGATTCAGGGAGAGCTTAAAGCCCCAAATAGTTTCCTGAATCAGATTTTGTTCCTCTGTACCTCTAAATCCGAATTGGAAACTCAGATCAACAGAGGACGCTGTACGCTCCGAAAGTATTCCAATACCGCTATGAAACAATAAAGTCTCAATTTTATTGTCTTCTATCATTAAATGACCGGTATCGTAAGTAACACCGACGCTGTATTTGAAGTTGGAGAGAAACCCCGTGCTTCCCTCGCGAGTATAAGGGAGATATTGAGACCCTATACCTATCTTAGTTCGATCAACCAAAAATTGTTCCTGAGAGGGATTTAAACTGTATTCAGCTTCACCCCAAAGCTGTTCGGTATACTCAACAGAAAAATTAAGTACCCGACTTAGATTATACGTAAGACCAAGATTAAATTCTAATGGTAATTGAATATTTCCGGACCTGTCGGCTCCTTCAGGAAGCAGGTTAACCCTTCTGAGTTGCCCTCCCACATTCCGGAAAGATGTCAGATCCTGTTCTACATCGATATTTACAGGCAAATTCAAAGAAGCACCGAGGGCAATTTCATCATTGGACCCAAATAAACCATCGTGACGGCCAAAAAAGCCGAGTCGATGGCCAAAGGAAATTCCGGAAATATTTTCTGTAAAAGAGATATTATCGAAGGCAGCAATGCCAAATGCAGTGTCGAAATCTCGAGTCAGGGAGGCCAGGTAAAGAGAGCCTGCATAGCCGATAGCAAAATTGGATGCAAATCTGTAGCCCAGTCCAAGTTCAAGCTTATTGATTCCTCCGGATCCTGTAACTTGGTTCAGAAATTCGACCGGTTCACCACCGGGTTCCGGTTGAATTGTCCCAAAACCGGTTAACTCATAACTGGATCTAGTAACAGGGCTAAAGCCCAGCGAAAGGCCTATTTGTGATCTTCTTATCGGTAATACAAGTTGAAATTGATCGATGGTAAATTGGTTGTAAATTGCATTTTCCAGTCCATCGGAGGCGTTGTAATTTTGAAATCCAAGTGCAATTGCCCCTTGCGTATAGGCGCTTATACTCCACAAAGCCGGGTTTGCTGTGTTTGTTGTGAATGAGTTGTAAACCGACACTCCGGACAATCCCATGCCTGTAGTATGTGGAGACAAAAGATCAGCCGGCAGACCGAATGCAATACTTGAATAGGGTGAACCAGCACGTGCTTTGCTGTCCTGTTGCTGTCCATAGACAGCATATGGAATCATTAGAAAGAATAAAATGAAAATAGTACTTCGCATCATTCACTACCCGATTTTACAGAAGTAATTAAAATTTTTGGCTTCACATCTTCCGGAGCATCTTCATTAAACAGAAGAGTGGAGAAAGTCAGACCATTAATAGTTTCAACAGAGAGATAAAAGTCGCCTGCCCTGGGTGTACTGAATAAAACGGTATTTGTGTAGTCGGTTAAATTAAACCTGAAAGTGTCATCGGAGGTGTTGAGTTCAGAGATCAATTCCGGTGGTTGTCCAAAAATATGATCACTTACACTGCCGGATTCGATTAAATGAATTCTTGCACGTGTAACTGCCGGTCTGTGATGCCCATCGGGCAGGGTGGCTTCGAGCTGGGCTCGGTCCTTGTACAGAATGAGCTGAACATTAGCCAGGTTTTTACTGCCAATCCGGTCTGCATCAAGTTCCGGTTTCATTACAGCCATTCGATCCAGGGTATTGTGAATGGCTGTACCTTCAGAATTTTCTGCAGGATTGGACCTGTTTTTTAATGCTCCCCAG
Organism: Balneolaceae bacterium; assembly: GCA_007118695.1. Taxonomy (GTDB): domain Bacteria; phylum Bacteroidota; class Rhodothermia; order Balneolales; family Balneolaceae; genus SKRC01. The sequence continues at coordinate 5,260 of SKRC01000277.1, forward strand.
TCAAAAACTCGCTGAAACTGTCGCAGATCCTCTTCCGCATCATTGTCGTTGTCGTTGTCGTTGTCCCCATTGTCATTGTCCTCATTATCGTTTTCTTCATTTCCATTCTCATCGTTGTTATCTCCGTTCTCATCGCCATTTTCACGGACAAATCGCACATACTCAAGATCACTGTCTTCCTCAGCCGATGCCGGCCGGACTTTGGCAAACAATACTTTGGTGTTCTCATCGGCAGGTACGATGACAAGGCCCGGAAAATTATCGCGGTACTGGCTGGTTCTGTCGTCATCTTCACTGGAAAGGAAGAAATTGTATTCTTCAATCCAGCTTCGGTCCAGTTCCACCTCGACGGTTTCAGTATCGTCAACGGAAAATTCACCGACTAACTGCGCATCATCGTAAGAAATGGACTGGCCAAACCGCAGCTCGTTTCCCCTCCAGTTATTGACAGCCCGGTAAATTTCAAAATTTGCAGTCGACTGGGTATCCCCATAAACAGTTTCGCTGAATACCATCCGCAGCTTAAAGGTGTCATCATCTGAAATGGATGAACCGATGGCAGTCGTGTCAATGCCAGGCTTGATAATGCCGATGGATTGAAATTCCCCAAAGAGTGGGTCATCATAATGTCCGATGGCCATGTAGCGTAATTTTCCGGTAAATACATCGGTTGAATACCCTTCAAATGAACCGGGATCAATGGTTCTGGTTTCCAGGTTGGCATCTTCATCGAGGAAATTACCTCCGAGATTGCCAGGTTCTTCGCAACCGATCGCAATGATCATAAAAGCTGCACATGCAGCTATGGAAAAGTGTTTAATCAATCTATGAGTAGATTTGGATATGAGTTTTATTGGAATGGTGAGCTTACTTACGTATTGACCGGATGTTTTATTATTCGTCGGTTTCAGCAATTTCTTTATAATAATCTGCAAATTTGGTTGATACATCTTCGGGCGAGCCCTGGATTTTAGTCGGTTTAATATTCAATTCCTTAAATAGGTCGTCAAACTCGTTCGACAGGTGATTGCCGGTTACTACATGATCGCTGTACGAAAGCCCGATTTTAAGTATGTCAATTGTGCCATTGCTGCTTAATTTGTTGATATCGACATCATCAGGCAGTCCCAGTAATTCAAGAATATTTGCACTCTCAAATGTCCCGAGGTTTTCCGGATGGTGCAAATTATAGACAATCTTCGTATTCTTGAAGATATCCACATCCTTGTATTTCGTTCTGACCAGCAACGGAATCAAACCTGCGGGCCAGTCGTGACAATGAATAATATCGGGTTGCCAACCAAGCTTCATAACTGTTTCCAATACTCCTTTATTGTAGAAAACGAGCCGTTGGTCGTTATCGTCGTACCAGGTTTTCTTTTTTGGGTCTGAAAACATTCCTTTGCGCTTGAAATAGGTGTCGTTGTCCAGAAAATACACCTGCAGCTTGGCATTTGGAATGCTGGCGACTTTGATGCGCATGCTTTCTACATCATCGCCCACTTCAACCTCAATACCGGATAGGCGAATCACTTCATGGAGTCTGTTTCTTCGGTCGTTGATGGTTCCGTATTTAGGAAGAAGAATCCGTATTTCAAATCCTTTATCCTGCAGGGAGGCAGGCAGAAATCGCAAAAGATCTGCCGTGTGAGTCATTCTTGCAAAGGGGGCAATTTCAGCTGCAGCGTATAATATTTTCATAGTTTTCTTATTCCTAACGTTTATCTATTCCAGCTCTTTTGAGATTCCTGAGTTTCCATTTTTTGTATAAATTTCATTCAGATCTTCATCAGAAAGGGAATAAAAATCGAATAAAGTGTCACCACGTAAGCCAAGGCGAAGTGTCTCAACAGGAATAACCTCCATCGGTTGGATATTGCCAAGATTTACATTACTGCCAAATTTACGAATAAACCAGACTTGTTGCTCTTTCTGAGGAGCCTCAAAAATAAGCTTTTCTGAAGGAATTTGATCGGTGATTTCATCGATTAGTCCCGATCGTACTTCTCCGTTTGGCCTGAATACGCCGACATTGCCGCTTTCACGGGCCTCACAGATCACTTTCCAGGCGCCTGCCTCCAATTCCCTCCGGATCATTTTGACCCATTTGTAGGGGGGAATGATGTCGTTTGGATTTTTGCTACCGACTTCCGAGAGTACTGTAAAATCATCGCTCAACCGCTTGATGATTTCTACTTTCCTTTGATCCGACAGCCAAATGGTTCCATTTGAAACCTCCACATAGCGGAGATTATATTTTTTCAACAACTCAATGTACCCATTCAGCTGATCTCTGAGCATATAAGCCTCAAATAAAGTGCCACCGAAATAAACGGGTATATCATACTGGCGGTATACATCGAGTTTTTCATCTAATTTCTGAGTAACATATGAGGTACCCCATCCTAATTTTACAATATCGACATAATCAGAAGCAGCTTCACAAAAATCTTCAGCCTGGCGGATGCTGTAACCCTTGTCAAGTACCAGGGTTAATCCATTGCTGCGGGGTTTGTCTGTACGTTTTGGCAGATTATTCAGTTGGAATGGCATGTTTATTTTTATTTTAAACGAACCGGCTTAAGATAGTAAATGATAGTTTCTTTTAAAAAGCAGGAAATTGACGAATTATATGGGCCGGTTGATCAGCCCGGTTTTTTTCGATTGCTTAGGTGAACAAGCTCCCTGATGCGGTTTTGATCGACCTGTTCAAGCATTTCCGGTGTAAACCTCCATACCCAATTATTCCCTACCGTCCCGGGTGTATTCATCCTGTGTTCGTCATTTAGGTTCATATAGTCCTGTAATGGAAAGACCGCCTGATCGGCTACAGATAACATTCCCAGGCGGATAAGCTCCCATTGTGGTTCCCTGCCATCGGATCGTGTGTAATACCTCAAAAAGTGTTGTTCGGTTTCCGGTGCTGTCCGATACCAGCCAATTGTGGTATCATTATCATGAGTTCCGGAATATACCACACTGTTTTGCTCATAATTATGAGGTAAGAAACTGTTTCCGGGGCCGGAATCAAAGGCAAACTGAAGAATTTTCATTCCCGGAAAGTTAAATTGGTCCCGGAGCTCCAAAACTTCCGGGGTGATAAAACCGAGATCTTCTGCTATGATTGGAAGTTCACCAAGTTTTTTCCTTATGGTGTTAAACAGATTTTTCCCCGGGCCTTTCACCCATTTTCCCTTTTCAGCCGTGGTTTCCGAAGCCGGCACCTGCCAAGAGGATTCAAATCCCCTGAAATGATCCACCCTGATGGCGTCGAACAGATGAAACATCTGATGAAACCGATCAATCCACCACGTATATCCATCGTTTTTCAGGGCTTTCCAATTATAAACCGGATTCCCCCACAGCTGACCGGTTTCGCTGAAATAATCGGGCGGGACGCCGGCAACCATTTTCCTGTTGCCATTATCATCCACTGAAAAATATTCCGGATGCGCCCAAACATCAGCACTGTTGTGATCGACAAAAATTGGGATATCCCCGACGATACGTATTCCTTTGTCATTCACGTATTTTTTGAGTTTCATCCATTGATTGTGAAACTCAAACTGAAACCAGGTCTCACGGGCGATTTCCGATGCAAAACGCTTGCGAACATTTTGTATTTCAGAAGGATCCTTGTGGGTATGTCCTGGTTCCCATTCATTCCAGGACTTCCTCTTGTAAAATTTTGAAAGAACGGAAAAGAGAACGTAATCATCGAGCCAATGGCTGTTGGTCTCTTTAAATTCGGATAGTTGTTTTTCCGATTTTTTGTCATTCCGGTTATAAAACCGGGTTGATGCGGCCGCGAGCATTCGATCTTTGGCCTCATAGGCTTTATCGTATTCGGTAACTGTTTGCAGCGGCAAATGGGCTTCTTCCAATTCATTGGCCGATAGCAAGCCTTTTTCATGCAATACATCCGGGCTGATCAGATATGGATTTCCGGCAAAAGCGGAATAAGACGTATAGGGGGAATTGCCGTAACCGACCGGGCTCAGAGGCAACACCTGCCAGATGGTTTGCCCGGTCTCGGCTAAAAAATCAATAAAGGGTCTGGCGGAAGGGCCAAAATCGCCCATTCCGTAAGCCGCAGGAAATGATGTCGGATGAACAAGTACACCACAGGATCGGGGAAATCTCATAAATCAGAAGTAGCGATTAGGATTTTTTGGGTTTGAGTATCAATCCGGCAAGTGGCGGGATTGTAATAGAAATCTGTGCCGGCCTGCCGTGCCAGTCTCCCTGGTGACCCTGAACAAACGTCTCACCTGTGTTGCTTCCCCAATAAAACTCCGAATCGCTGTTGAGAAGAATTTCATATTCAACAGCTTCAGGTACCCCGATTTTATAACCATAGTGGGGAGTTGGTGTAAAGTTCATGATAAATACGAGGAAGTCATCAGGATCGGCAGCTCTTCTTATAAATGAGATCAGACTGTTGTCGGCATCACTCATATCAATCCATTCAAAACCTTCCCAATTGAAATCGACCTGGTGCATGGCCGGCTCCCTGTGGTACAATCCGTTTAAATCCTGAATCAACTGTTTGATGCCTTTGTGTGTATTCCACTGCAACAGGTGCCAGTCAATCGAGTGTTCGTGATTCCACTCGCTCCATTGCGCAAGTTCAGCACCCATAAAGAGGAGTTTTTTACCCGGATGGCCATACATATAGGTGTAAAGCAGCCGAAGATTGGCAAATTTCTGCCAGTCATCCCCCGGCATTTTGGAGAGCAGTGACTGTTTCATGTGAACGACTTCATCGTGCGATAAAGGAAGGATGAAATTTTCCGTAAAGGCATAGATCATGGAAAAGGTAAGCTGACCCTGATGGTACTTTCTGTGAATAGGATCTTTGCTGATATATTCCAGGGTGTCATTCATCCAGCCCATATTCCACTTGAAATCAAAACCCAGGCCTCCGGCATCAACAGGCCTTGAAACACCCTGCCAGGAAGTTGATTCCTCGGCCATTGTCAGTACTCCGGGAAAATAATCGTGAACAATCTCATTGAATCGCTGCAGGAACTGAATCGCTTCCAGATTCTCTCTTCCGCCATATTTATTGGGGACCCATTGATCATCTTCCCGGGAGTAGTCGAGATACAGCATGGAGGCAACAGCATCAACCCTCAACCCGTCTACGTGATATTCCTCAAACCAATAGACAGCATTGGAGAGCAGAAAATTAAGCACTTCCAGCCTGCCGTAATTAAAAATGTTGGTTCCCCAGTCGGTATGCTCACCCTGCCGCGGGTCGGCATGCTCATAAAGGGCTGTGCCATCGAACATCCGCAGGCCGTGTTCATCCTTGGCAAAATGTGCAGGCACCCAGTCGATGATTACGCCGATGCCGGCTTTATGGCACTGGTTGACAAAGTATTTAAAATCGTCGGGGTTGCCATAGCGGCTGGTTACGGCATAAAATCCGGTTATCTGATAACCCCAGGAAGGGTCATAGGGATGTTCGGCGATGGGCATCAGCTCCACATGGGTAAATCCCGTCTCCTGAAGATAGGGAATCAGCTGATCGGCCAGTTCGCGGTAATTGAGAAACCCCGGGTTTTCATCCACTTTTTTCCGCCAGGAACCCGGGTGTATTTCATATACGGAATGTGGTTTGTTGTGGGATTGGGTGTCGGGACGGTTTTCTATCCACTTCTGATCGGACCACTGAAATGTACTGTCCCAGACAATGGATGCAGTCCCGGGCCTCAACTCACTGTAAAATGCATAAGGATCGGATTTCAGCAGTATTTCATCCCGGTTTTTCGGTTTGATCTCGTACTTATACAAGTCTCCGGGAGAGATATGAGGAATAAAAATTTCCCAAATGCCCTGGGAAGCATGTTTTCGCATGGGATAGATACGGCCATCCCAGTTATTAAATGAACCAACCAGGCTGACACGGGCTGCTTCGGGTGCAGCAACTGTAAAATGAGTGCCGTCTATTCCGTCGACTTCCCTTGGATGGGCTCCCATCCATTTATACGTGTGATGGTGATTTCCCTCACCCCATAACTGGAGGTCAAATTCACTGAGCAGGGAACCAAACTGGTAGGCATCTGTGATCCGGTATGGTTTCCCTTCGTAGGGTACAATTTCCAGATCATATTGAAATCTCTTTTTGCGCCGCGGGAAAAGATATTCAAACATGCCATTCTCCGAAATTTTCACCATCTCAGCCGGTTTCCCACTCTCCGGTATAATGGTAATGGTCTTTGCATTCGGTTTGAATGCTCTGGCGACAAATTTTTCCTTCTCACCTACTGCTTTGGTATGTAGTCCCAATACAGAAAAAGGATCTCTATGAACTCCGTTGGATATTGCAGCGATTTCTTCGATTTTAAGTGTAGGAGAATAAGCCACGTGATTACAATTTGATTCAAACAGTTATCCTGAAGATAAAAATTTTATACTCAATTAATCGTTGCCTTTCAGCAAGCTTGCAATAATTTAAAAATTAGATGAATCCTATTCGGTTTATATCGAGGCGCTACCTTTTTTCAGGGAAAGATGTTTCCCTGATTTCTGTGCTTACCTATCTGAGTATTACCGGTGTCACCATTGGTACGGCACTGTTGATTGTAGTCCTGTCTGTCTTTAACGGCTTTTATGAAGTGATCAGGGGGATTCTTCTGGCCCAGGATCCGGATATCCGGATTGAACATGTCGAAGAGCGTACGTTTATGAAAAATGAAGACCTGGAGTCCGATATTCTGGGTGTGGCGGGGGTATTAGACATGACTCCATTCCTCTCCGGCAAAAGTATGCTTGCTTTTAAGGATGACAGGAATGAGGTGGTATCGGTCCGGGGAATAGATGCGGAATCGTTTTTGAGAATCAATGAGCTTGATACTCATATTCAGACCGGAAGATTCGACTTTTCAGTACAGAATGAACGCCCGGGAGTAGTGCTGAATGAAAAAGTTAAAAACCGACACGGAATTAATGTCGATGATGAGGTTGCACTTCTCAGTGCAACCGGTATGAGACGGGCACTCACTCAGTTTTCAGCACCCCGAATCAATCGCTTTAAAGTGCGGGGAGTCTATTCAATGCAGCAAATCGTAGACACCGATGAGGTATACATCGATCTGGGTGCAGCCCAGCGTCTGTTCAATGCAAGAAATCAAATCACCGGATATGATGTCAAACTCCATGATACCGATGCAGCCGAATCCATAAAAAAGGACCTGGAACAGGTTTTGGGCCCAGAATACAAGGTTTCATCTTGGTATGATTTGCAAAAACCACTTTATGATGTGATGTACCTGGAGAAGTGGGGCTCCTACTTTATCCTGATGATCATAGTTCTGGTTGCTGTACTTAATATCGTGGGGTCGCTGACGATGATTGTGATCCAAAAACAGCGCGACATCGGTATTCTGATCTCCATGGGTATGTCGAAAAAGGATATCAAAAACATTTTCCGCAGCCAGGGGCTGTACATTGGGCTGATCGGATGTGGCCTGGGTGGGGCAATCGGGTTGATTCTCACATGGCTGCAACATGAATACGGATTATTGAAACTTTCAGCAGCGTTCATAATCGATGCCTACCCGGTCGCATTCAGTGCATTTGATGTCGGTATTGTATTGTTCGGCAGCATGTTTTTATGCCTTGCAGCCAGTTGGTACCCCTCGATTCGTGCCTCAAAAGTTCAACCGGCCGATGCCGTGAGATACGAATGACAGTTGACAGTGTGTCAGTGTCAACAGTGTGGCAGTTGCAGTTACCAGTTACCGGTGGCAGTAGCGTCTCCCATTGAGCACGCTATTTTAGCTTTAACGCAGCTGAGGGGAATAGTTCGCCGGAAAACACTCTGTTATTTTTTTGAAGCCTCAAATATTGATCCAACTAATTACTTTATAATAGGTTATATCAATTTCATTAAAATAGTTGTGAGCTCAGAGCGTAGCGATCCCGTGAAACAAAATGCGGGCTGGTAACTATTGTCCCTGTAAACTACTCCTCAGAATACGTATCCGGCAGGTCGTTTTCGTAGAGAATAATATCGCCGTCGCGGGCGAATTGCCGGGCAATTTCATTGGCCTCAAACAGGGAGTTGACCACCCGTACCCGCTCATCCGGCCCCCCGTTTTCCCGGTAGCCCTGTAAAATGGGTTCAGTTTGCCGGCGGCCAACCAGGATGATCAAATCCAGGTTGGCATCAGCAATATGCTTTCCGAATTTTCGATTCTCGTTTTCCTGTATTTCCCCCAGTTCAATCATGCCGGGAGTTATAATAACCTTACGTCCTGTTGGAAATGAAGTCAGGATTTCAACAGCGTTTTTTGCCCCGGTCGGGTTTGAATTGAAAGCATCATCAATTATGGTCAGCCCATTCTGTTGTTTGAGTTCAAGACGGTGTTCCACCGGTTCAATCTGAGACGCAGCAAGGGCCATTGTTCCGGGCCTTATGCCAAACTCTTTGGCGACGCAAGCGGCAAGCAAAAAATTTTGAACATTATGGGCTCCCAACAGCCTCAGTTCAATTTCATGCTCTTCCACAATTCGCTCGTTCTCCAGCCATAACATGGTAAACTGGGTACCCTTTTCATTGTATTTAATACCGGAAGCCCGCACCTCTCCATTGTGAATTCCGGCGAGGTGTATGTTTGCCTCTTTGTTTAATGCCCCCATAGCTGAGACGGATTCGTCATCGCCGTTCAGCACCAGTATTCCCCCGGGTTTAAGTTCTTTGGCAAGTGTTGATTTCTCCCGGGCAATGGTTTCTTCAGAGCCAAACGTTTCAAGATGGGCGATGCCGACATTTGTAATGACTGCAACATCGGGACGGGCGATCTCACAAAGTTCCCTGATGTTGCCCTCATACCTGGCCCCCATCTCGAGGATCAGTATCTGGTGGCGGGTATCCAGATCGTTATTAATCACCTTGCAGATGCCCATCGGTGTATTATAGCTGCCGGGTGTCATACATACCTGGTACCGTTCTTTCAACAGGGCATGGATTAAAAACTTGGTGCTGGTTTTGCCATAACTGCCGGTAATGGCAATTATTTTCAGATCAGGCATCTCCGACAGTTTTTTTCGTGCTTTTTTCTTGAAACTGTTATGAATACTTCGTTCCAATGGAGCCATCAGCCAGGCTGCAAGAAACAGGAAAAGTGGGACCGACATGTCGACCAGGACAAGGCCGAAAAGCAAAAAATAGGGTTCTGCTGTAAGCAAGACGCTGCCGGTATCCCGTATCACGATCGGGGTGTTCATCAACCGGCCGGTAAACGACAGATCAACAATGATGAAGATAAACAGAAACAGAAAAGACCCCAGGATAAAGGCAAGACGCTTCATCCTTGCGGTATATACGAGGGGCTTTTTATCCTTTTCAGCCTTATACCTGGATACGGATCCAAACCAGAAGAGGGTGAACAGGCTCAGAATCCAGGTTGCAGCCGAAAGAGTCAGTGATTCCGATAAAAAGAAAAGAAGCGAGAAGATGACAATTACGAATAAAAAATGTTCGGGGATGATAACACGGGTGTAAAAACTGTGGAAAAACCAATGGTAGAATTCTCTGATTTTATACCCGTGTTGCTGAAACATTTGCAAAAAATAGGTAAACCGGTACCAACTATGCTTCAATAGAATAAAAGCTGAGACAAGCAACAGGGCATTAAGAATAGTATAATAAAGGTTCAATTGATCTTTCGTAGTTAAGTTAGCGACTCCATTCGATTATAAAGACGCGATCGTTTATATTTGATGCCGAAAAAGGAGAATCAAATCAACCGCAAAATATATGAAATTAATTATCCCGATGGCAGGCCGGGGCACTCGTGTCAGGCCTCATTCTCATACAACGCCTAAACCCCTGTTGCCTGTGGCAGGAACCATGATCATCGAACGGATTGTGAAGACGTTTAAAAAAACGTTAAATCGAACAATTGATGAAATTGTCTACATTCTTGGCCCGGATTTCGGCCAGGAGATCAAGGATGCATTGACGGCGATGAGTGAAAGACATCATGCCAAAGCGACATTCAGGGTACAGGAGATTGCTTTGGGTACAGCGCATGCGGTATACAGTGCCGCTGAGGATCTCTCAGGTGAAGTGATTATCGTTTTTGCAGATACCATTTTTGATTCCAAAGATGTTGTGTCGGTGGAAGGAGCCGACAGTGTAATCTGGCTGAAGGAAGTGGAAGACCCTTCCCGTTTCGGAGTGGCGGTTCATGAAAATGACAAGATTACCGATTTTGTGGAAAAGCCCAGCAAACCGATATCAAACCTTGCAATTATCGGTGTTTACTATTTCAGGGAAGGAGAAAATCTGAAACGGGAAATCAAGTATCTTCTCGACAACGACGTGAGAGGCCACGGTGGTGAATTTCAGCTTACCGATGCCCTCGACCGGATGTTGAAAGATGGCAAGACCTTTAAGAAAGCGACAGTCGATGAATGGCTGGACTGCGGAACCCTGCCGGCATGGCTTGAAACAACCGGCCTGATCCTTGAAAAAGAGAATCATGTGTTTGATAAACAAATGTTTCCGGACACAAAGATTCATCCGCCGGTTTTCATCGGCAAGGATGTGGAGATTTCAAAAAGTGAAATCGGCCCACATGTCAGTATTGAAGCGGGTACAGTGATCGAGAATAGTGTAATCAGCAACACAATCATTCAACACAATTCTGTCATCAAAGACAGTAAGATTGAAGAATCTACAATCGGAAATCATGTGGAGATAGAAGGGCAGACCGGTTCGGTCCACCTGGGTGATCATTCAATTGTGAAAGTATCATAAATCTGAATGGCTATTAAAATCCGGGCTTTTTTCGATGTTCAACAGCTGATGGCCAGTCAGAGAATGACTCATTTGATTGAAACCGTAACAGTCCAAAAGAGATTACCCGGGATTGCTTCCTGTTTTTGAAATTTGGTTTCGTAACCAGGTTAATTGCAAGGGAAAGATTGCCCGGGAATTGTTTTATATTCAGGTTTCATAATCTATTCTGTTTTGAAAGAAATACCCCAAAAACATAAAATATTGTTCAAGACCATTGGTGAAGTAGCCGAATCCATCAATCAGGAAGTTTATGTGGTGGGCGGGTATGTGCGGGATTTTTATCTCGGCCGGATTACTCCCGATGAATCACTGGATATCGACTTTGTGACTGTCGGCTCCGGTGTAAAGCTTGCCAGGGAACTGGCAAAAAAATTGAATTCAGGAAATCTGTCCGTATTCAAACAGTTTGGAACGGCTCAGATTAAGTATGACGGGCTAGACCTGGAGTTTGTGGGAGCCCGCAAGGAGAGCTACAGGAAATCATCCCGCAAACCGATTGTGGAGGATGGCACACTGGAAGATGATCAGTTGCGAAGGGACCTTACAATCAACGCTCTCTCCTGGTCATTGAACCCCGGATCGTTTGGGGTATTGATGGATCCCTTTAACGGCATCCGGGATTTGCAGAAAAAATTGATCCGCACCCCGGTCGATCCCTCAAAAACCTTCAGCGATGATCCGCTTCGTATGATGAGAGCCGTCAGATTTGCCACTCAACTCGGTTTTACCATTGAGGATGAAACCTGGAAGTCGATCTGTGAGATGTCTCACCGGCTTGAAATTATCTCCAAAGAGAGGATACTGGAAGAGTTGAACAAGATTGTGATGGCACCCAAACCATCATCAGGCTTCAAGCTTCTTGATAAATCGGGCCTTCTCAATCAATTTTTCCCCGAGATGGTAAAACTCAAGGGGGTTGATGAGGTAAAAGGTATTCGCCATAAGGATAATTTCTGGCATACGCTCAAGGTGTTGGACAATACGGCTGAAATGTCGGATAACCTGTGGCTGCGGTGGGCTGCAATTATGCATGACATTGCAAAACCCCCGACAAAACGGTTTGTGAAGGGTATAGGCTGGACTTTTCACGGCCATGATGCACTCGGGGCAAAATGGGTGCCCCGGATTTTCCGGCGGCTTGGCCTTCCAATGGATGAGCGAATGAAGTATGTGCAGAAACTTGTCAATTTACATTTGAGGCCTATTGCACTGGCCTCGGAAGAGGTGACCGACAGCGCCGTGCGCCGGTTGATATATGAGGCCGGTGATGACATCGATGACCTGATGACGCTTTGCCGAGCGGATATCACCAGCAAAAACGAAAAGAAAGTAAAACAATACCTGAAGAATTTTGATTTTGTTGAAAAGAAAATTCAACAGGTGGAGGAAACCGATAAAATCAGAAACTGGAAGAACCCGGTCACGGGAGAAGATATCATGCAGATCTTGGGAGTCAGGGAAGGCCCGGTTATCGGTGACATTAAAGATGATATCAAAGAGGCGATATTCGACGGGGATATCCCGAACAACCGGGAAGCCGCCCTGGAGTATATGAAGAAGGTAGCCGGTAACCATCTGAAGAAATATGAGGGACGGCAAAAGCAAAAAGATAAAAACTGAAAAATCCCTTCGGCTTACCCCACAATGCATGGTTGACACGACACTAGCCCGGATATCTACCAGTAAATATGTTAAACGTAATGTAACTTAATTATTATTGAAACTTCAGTTATGCAAAACGCCCCCTTTGAAGGGGGATTCAGGTGGAGGCTTTTGCGACATTCCGACACTTTGGAAGGGATGACCTGCTACTGACTGTATCGTTGATACTAAACGAATTTAAAGGTTGCCACTAGAGGCTTACCGCCTTTCCGGTTTTGACCGACTCATCGCTGGCCAATACGATTTTCAAGGTAAAGACCACCTGTTCGAGGTGCTCGGACAGGTCCAGGTTTTCTTTGATCGCCTTCAGAAAATATTCCTGTTCAAAAAAGCAGAGCTCATCGTGTCCGGGTTCGTCGGGGGTTTCGATCAACTCGTCATCCCTGGTAAGCTTGCCATTCTCATCCAGCTCGGAGTGGTGGAGATGCAGCCGGTTGACCGAGGTATGCTCCCCGATATCGGCCGAGGCTCCCCGCGGCTGATCGAAGGTGTTCTTACTGATGCTGATGCTCCCCTTCGGCCCGAATACGTCTTTGACAAAATAAGCCTGCTCGCTGATCATCGGCCCCCATCCGGATTCATACCAGCCAACCGAGCCGTCGTCGAAGACCACCTGGAGCTGGCCATAATTGTACATGCCGGGCTTGAGGTCTTCACTCAACCGGGCACCAATGGCATGGACATGAACCGGTGTTGCACGGGTCATCTGACACATCACATCCACATAATGCACACCACAGTCGACTATGGGGGACATTGCTTCCATGATGCTTTTGTGAACGTCCCATTCCTGGCCGGTACTCTGCTGGTTGAGATTCATCCGCATGACCAGTGGCTTTCCAAGCTCTTCGGCATACTCAATAAATTGCTGCCAACCCGGGTGATGTCTGAGTATATATCCGACTACCACTTTTTTATCGGCTTTCTCGGCAGCCCGTACAACCGCCTGGGCATCTTCCACAGTCTCTGCAATCGGTTTTTCCACAAAAACATGGGCCCCGGATTCAAGGGCTTTGATCGCATACTCCGCATGGGTGCCCGGGTAGGTGCTGATGCAGACGGCATCCGGTTGTGTTTTGCCAAGCGCTTCCTCATAGTCGCCAAACTGTGCCACCCCACCCAGTTCTTTGGATAGACGTCCCCGGCTTTCCGGGCCGCGGCTGACAACACCGACAATGTTAAAATCTTCCAGTTTGTGATAGGCTCTCGCATGGGAGGTTCCCATGTTGCCACAGCCTACTACCAGTACATCGATTTTGTCATTTGACATAAGTGTATATAATTTTCTTTATTAAAAATTTTTAGGATTATAGCGGGTCGCTGGCAAAGTAACAAAAATGAAATTCGCTGCCTTTTTATCTATCAAAAGTAGTGACCCCAAGTTTGTTTGGCAAGTATTTGCTTAATATTGCGGGTTAATCCTGTTTTTGATTAAAAACCGAATTTGGATCCGGTTTCCTGTTATTCAGGACGGAGATCAGATTTTTTACGGTTGAGAGGCACATATTCCGGTAGGTGGTGGTAGTCAGGCTTCCGGTGTGCGGCGTGATCAGGGATTTTGGGTGGACTGGAAGTGGCTCATTCTCTCCGGGGGGCTCTTCGGCCAGTACATCGGCGGCAAAACCGGCTATGCTTTCACTATCGAGAGCTTTGGTCAGCGCTCCCTGGTCAATCAGCCCTCCCCTGGCCGTATTGATCAGGCAGGCATGAGGCTGCATCAGGCCGATTTCGTCTGCCCCGATCATATTTTCCGTCTCTTTGAGCAGCGGCACATGCAGGGTTACCACATCAGCCTTTTGCAGCACTTCATGGAAAGGCAAAGAAGTGAAAGGTGACTGAACAGGATATTTATCCCAATAGATAATCTCCATTCCAAACGCATCAGCCAGCCGGGCCACACGCTGCCCGATATTTCCCATGCCCAAAATGCCCAGGGTTTTTCCGCTCAGCTCATCCCCTTTGTAGCGGTTCCGACAGTTCCACTGTCCGGCTTTCACCCGTTCCACGGAGTGATATATATTGCGCAGCAGCATTAACATCAATGCCAGGGTATGTTCGGCTATCGTGGCGGAATTGGAACCCGGCGCATGGATCACCTTAATTTTACGGCTGGCTGCTTCTTGCAGATCCACATTGTCGAGTCCCACACCACACCGGGCGATGGCTGCCAGGTCCGGACATGAGTCCATCAGCTTTCTGTTCACCTGTCCCTTTCCACGCGTGACAATGGCATGAATGTCATGATCTCCGGTTACATCAACAGGATTTTCAACATTAAATGCGTCTATCACCTCTGTATTTTCCCTCAAAATCCGATCTGCTTCCCCGGCAATGGTTTCAAGCAGTAGTACAATTTTTTTCATACGTCTTTTTTTAACATCGAGCTGTGTTTATCGCAGATTAACACTGAGTATTGATGAAGCATAGAGTTTTAGGTAAGAAACCTTGTGATTTGCAAAACATCTGCTCTCCAATATCGGTTATTAAGCTTCATTTCTTATGATACAGCGTTGCGTCATCGCTTTTATAACCGCGGTGGTCATCCCTGTTCGACTTGTAAAGGCCTTCTTCGTAGAGATCATCTTCCAGAATAGCCGGATCGATGTCAGCATCGGGGTGGGAAGAGAGTTCGACAAGGTTACCTGAAGGATCGCGTATAAACATCTGCATAGCGCCGTCAGGGAGCTTTTTAACTTTCCCCCAAGGGTCGACATCGATAGCCTCCAGTGCCTTCATCCGCCAAAAAATGGCATTGAAATCCTCTACCTGCATGCAGAGGTGTCCACGAAATGAAGGGGTATCCTCCCATTCCGACAGGTGGAGCTGTTGTTCGTTATTGATTTTAAAAAACATCACCGGATAATCGAATTTGAATGCGGGCAAAGGCTCCAGTCCCAGTTCTTTTTCATAGAACTCCGTGGCCTTCTCCAGATTATCCACGATCAGGGTAACATGATTGATTTTTACTGCACGTGCCATGGGTCTCCGGGATTAACAGTTAGTTGGGAAGAATTATGCGATCAGATACAATTTCAATTCGTACCGAAACAAAAACTGTTCTTATATAAATGGACCTAACATTATTCCCTTAAGAATAAACATATGAATTAAAGTGACAAAATCTTTCAGTCATGGGTTTTCTTTGAGGTCCCCACAAATCCGTTCACCGATGAGTATCGGGCTAACCTTCCAATCCACAGGCCTGCAAATTTCCATATGGGAAATACTGGCTACAGATCCTGGCTGAATTCCTTCACAAAGTCCCAATTCGGAGTGAGGCCCAGGCCGGGGCCTTCGGGTGCTTCGATCATGCCGTCTTTGGCTTCAATGGTTTCTTCGACCAGATCGTACATCATGGGGTTTCCGCCGAGCGAAAACTCGATAATGGTTGCCGACGGTGAGGCAAATGCAACGTTGACCCCAGCCATAAAGGAAAAGGCAGATCCCCAACAGTGGGGTGCCAGCTCGAGCTGGAATGTATGAGCCAGTTGACCCACTCGCATGGCTTCGGTAATGCCTCCGATAATTGCAGAATCCGGCTGCACCACATCTATTGCGCGGAGTGAAATCAAATCCCGTATATCAAAACAGGTGTATTCGCTTTCCCCGGCAGCGATAGGGGTGCTCGTTGATGCTCTAACTTCTGCCGTACCTTGAGGATTATCCGGGCTGATAGGCTCTTCCAACCAATAGAGATTGCAATCTTCCACCCCCCGGCAGAACCGTTTTGCCTCGGGCACGCTGAAGGTGCCGTGGGCATCGGCCATAATTTTAATTTCGTTGCCGAGTGTTTCCCTTGCTGCCCGGACCCGCCGGATGCTGTTTTCAACCGTATCATCCATGATGCCCACACGCATTTTTACCCCGTTAAATCCTTTTGAGACATAACCATTTAGCTGCTCACCGATTTCCTCGGCACTCGCCCAACCTCCGCTTGCATAGGCCGGCATTTTATCCCGGCAGGCTCCGCCCAGCAAAACCATTACCGGAACATTCAAAGCCTTGCCTTTCAAATCCCATAAGGCGGTATCCACCCCGCTGATGGCCGAAACGGTCAGGCCTCGTCGGCCAAGTATCGGAAATTTCCGGCCGCGTTCGAGTGCATAGTGATCCCTCGTGCCGTTATAGAGGTGCTCCCAGATCCGTGAAATATTTCCCGCATCCTTGCCAATCAAGATCGGCTTGAGTTCATTCTCCACACAGCTTACAATCGATGCACATACCCCTGATGAACCGACGGCCGCCTTGGCCTCTCCAAAACCCTGCAGGCCATCTTCTGTAGTGATCACAATAAGGGTCATATCGAAATGGGTCAGCAGGCCATAATCCGACCTGTGTTGTTTTTTTCCCGGCAGCGGGCAGCGAAGCCAGAACGCCTCAACGTTTTTTATTTTCATGTACTGAAAAATTTAAGAAGTAATGAGTAAATACGGATTTAAGTTTTTTGTAGATACAATTGACAGGAATATCAGTAAAAGACATAGTTCAGCAGCCGGTTAAAGTGAAACGCTTCCCTGTTCTTTTACAAACGAAACGTTCCTATTCAAACAAGTGTGACAGTAAAATTCCTGGCTCATTCGGGAAGTCAGAATTGAGTATAAACACATTGAATTCCGGGTTCTGTAAACCCTGATAGAGCGTTTGGCTTTTTCACTTACCTGATCAATGGCAACAACTTTTCAGCCGAATTTCGGGTCAGCCAGGTGTAGAACTCCTCCGAGACGGACGAGCTGCCGTGGTCTTCAAGAAACTTTTTTTGTTCTGGGCTTAACCCTTCCGGGTTCTCTTCAATCGAGTTGGGATAGGGGTTGGCCGGGGTCCGGTCGAGCGGTGAACAGAATTCAACAGACAGTACTTTGTCGTAGCCGATTTCATCAAGCGTCTTTACGATTTTCTCCCAGTTCAGGGTTCCCATGCCGGGCGCCATCCGGTTGTTGTCGGCCACATGAAAGCCTGTCAGACGGCCTTCAGTTCTGCGAATGGCTTCATAGATATCGTCTTCTTCAATATTCATGTGGAAGGTGTCGAGACAGACGCCACATTTGGGCCCGACCTCTTTGGCCAGCGCCAGAGCCTGATCACCCCGGTTTATAAAATAGGTTTCGAACCGGTTGATCGGCTCTATTCCAAGGAGAATTCCCGATTCTTCCGCATATTCATAAATTTCTTTCATGGCCTTAATCGCCCGGTCCCACTCCTCTTCCGGCCGTCCGTCCGGCACCAGTTTGCCGACAGTAGAAGGGACGACCGAAACCATTTCACCTTCCAGCTCTTTAACCATCCGTATCACATCTTTTACATATTGGATGGACTGAGTCCTCTGTTTTTTGTCGCCGGCCAGCAGATTTCTCTCTTCCATCATCAGAGTAACCGACCCCCAGCAACGGATTCCGTGTTCATCAAGCAATGGTTTAATCTTGTCGGTATCGTAGGCTTCCGGTGTTCCCTGTATTTCGAGCCGGTCGTATCCCAATTCCGAGATTCTGCGGACAGTCGTTTCTATCGTCTCCGCACGCATCCAGTTGTGTATTGCAAGTTCCATGGTTGATCATTTAAAAGTTAGTAGTCTGTTTTCCACAATATAGATTTTCGCAAACAGGAATAAAAAACGAACCTTGCTGAAAAGTTGATTAAAAAAATTCCGGCCGGAAGGTAAAAAGTTCATTATCATTCTGACTCCTGACCCCTGAAATCTGAACACTTTTAAAATCCAAATCCCATAAACCAGCCAAATGACGTACAAGGCCATCATCTTCGACATGGACGGCGTGATCATCGACAGCAAGGAACAGGTCGAACAATTCTGGAATGAAAAATTCGAACAGTACCAAATAGAACCGGATGAGGAGAATGTGGAATTGAAGTATCATGGGAGGCCGGCGCGTCATATCATTGAAGATCTGTTTGCAGAATTGCCGGAAGAGACGCGGAGGGAATTGGCCGAGGAATGTGCAGAATACGACGCCGCGGCCCATGATCATGCATTTATTCCCGGTGTAAAAAACCTTCTGAAGCAATGTTCGAATGGCAATCTGTGCATGGGACTGGTAACCAGTGCTCTTATTGAAAAAGTGGAGCGGATGCTGGAGGGATTGAATTTTGACTCGCCGTTCCGGGTGATAGTCACAGCCGAGCGGGTGAAGAAAGGAAAACCCGATCCGGAGTGCTACTGGCTGGCTGCCAGGGAGCTTGGTGTTCAGGCGGAACAAGCCATCGTTTTTGAAGATTCCCTGAGCGGGGTGCAGGCGGCCTCAGGGGCCGGAGCCACTGTCATTGGCATCAACGAGCCACAATTTGCCGATATATTGCAGGAGGCAGGTGCAGGGTTGGTTTTGCCCGATTTCCGTTCTGCGAAAATTGAGAATGAGCAATCCGACATCCGGCTAATTCCCGATTATAATCAACCCGAAAAATCATTTATTCTTTCAAAGAATGAATGAGAAGTTACACCATCAGCCACTGCTGCCAGTATCGAACTTCTCTCACGAATTCATCAGCACCGAGAAGTCGGCGAAGTAGGCATATATCATAAGGACGATAACCACGAGCAGCATTCCGGCGGGGAAGGCGTATTTCCAGGGGGTCATATCCACATCTTCGGTGTATTCCTGCTCCCAGGCCTCCGGCAGGGGACTGTAGGCAGTGATGATCAGCATCACCCCGACAATCAGGGCAAAGGCTAGTCCGAGGAAGTGGAATTCGGTCATCTGCACCACCCAACCGCTGAACGGGGGAACAAAGTAGCCGATCGCAATAAACAGGCATCCGCCGGCCAGGGCAACTTTTGCTGCAAGCGGCGGAATACGCCGGCCAAGAATACCGACTGCAACTACGGCAAGAATCGGTATGAAATAGATGCCGTTCATCTGCTGCAGGTATTGAAAAATACTTTCCTGGCCGATGAGCAGCGGCGCGATGGTCATGGATGCCAGGGCTACAATCCAGCCGAACCATTTGCCCGACTGCACGATTTGATCATCCGTTGCATCTTTTTTCCAGACCGCCTTGTAGAAACCGTACCCGTAAAGGGTGGCCGTCGCATTCAGGGCGGAGTTAAAGGAACTGAGAATTGCTCCCACCATGACACCGGCGAATAACCCGGTCAGGGGAGCCGGGAGTACATCGCGGACCAGCACGCCATAGGCGCTGTCGGCGCTTATACCGGTATCTGCATACAGGTAGAATGCGATGATCCCGGGAAGAACCAGGTAAAACGGGCCGAGAAGCTTCAGCAGGCCGGTCAGCAGGACCCCTTTTTGGCCTTCCGCGAGGCTGCTGGCCCCGAATGTACGCTGAATGATTTGCTGGTTGGTACACCAGTAGAAAACATTCAGCAATAAAACGCCGGTGAAAAGTGTGGAGAAAGGAACCGATTGATCGGGCCCGCCGATGGAATTGAACCGTTCCGGGTTCGTATCACGCAGGGCTTCCCAGCCCTCCATGACTCCGGTTCCGCCGCTGACTGCCTGCAGGCCGAAATAGGTGATCACAAAACCGCCGATCAGCAGTCCGATGCCGTTCAGCAGGTCGGAAGCCGCAATCGAGCTCAACCCGCCAAACAGTGCATAACAGGCCCCGATTAAACCGACAATCCAGACAGTCAGCCACATCACCCCTACATAAGAATCGATTCCC
>SKRC01000071.1 GCA_007118695.1 Balneolaceae bacterium
ATATGGTTTGGTGAACCCATCTTCCATGTACAGAAATACAGGGTTTTTTTCCAGGGCCGGTGTATCCGGCGTAACATTGGGAACAACAACCAAAAAAGCAGCATCCATCACCAGTATTCCCGCATACCGGTGATCCGGATGATAATCATTAGGCCTAAGGCCAATAACGAGATCTGCTTGCCATTTTCTGATTTCCCTTATCACCTGATGCCTGATATGAAGGCTGGGAAGAAGTTCGGCATCATGATTGTCCAAAACAACATATTCATCAATCCCAAGGCGCCGGCCAGCTTCTTGTGCTTCTTCCCTTCGCCGGGAAGCTAATGCCCCCCCACCCTGCAGATGATGTCCGGCATCACCATTTGTGAGGGACACAAATTTCACTTTATGACCCAATTCCACAAGTTTTGCAGCTGTGCCACCCATCTTCACTTCGGCATCATCAGGATGGGCGAATATTGCTATAACTTTATGAGGTTGGGTTTGCTTACTTATTTGATTTTCATCCATGGATTGTATTTAAATTAAAGATGAACGTATTCGTGCAAATTTGAAATCGTAAGATCCCGTGTTTATCAAAGGGTAAAAAAACGGGCGTTTGAAAATCACCTAATATGATACTAACAGTGCCTGGTTTTTAATCTTTGGGCGAAGATGAATCATAGCATAAAATACCCAATGGAGATAAAGAAGGTAAATATTAAAAAAGTATGGGAAAAAAAATCATTAATCACGATGTGATTGTATTGGGTGTAGGAGGTATGGGCAGCTCGGTTTGTTATCATCTTGCAAAAAGAGGTTTAAATGTACTGGGTCTTGAACAGTTTGCAATTCCCCATCATAAAGGAAGCAGTCATGGAGAAACCCGGGTGATCCGGAAAGCTTACTTTGAACACCCCGATTATGTTCCGCTGTTAAGCAGATCATATGAGTTATGGGGAGAACTGGAAAAAGAATCCGGGCAGCAGATTTTCAATGAATGCGGGCTGGTCGTTTATGCGGACAAAAACAGTACTGTTTACCGGGGTATATCGAGAAGCTCAAAGGATTACAATTTGCCACTTGAAGAGATGGGAGTACGGGAAGCAATAACCAGGTGGCCGGTATATAAGCCGGATGACCGTCATTCAGTACTTTATGAGCCGGATGCCGGATTTATTTATTCCGAAAAAGCAATTCTCAGCTTTGTTAATCTGGCCCGTCGCTCCGGGGCGACGATCAAAGAGAATCAGCATGTGCTGCGATATGATTCGAATAAACAGGGGGTTATTGTAAAAACAGATACAGAGAGTTTTGCTGCAAAAAAACTGGTCATTACGGCTGGAGCCTGGTCTGCGTACATTCTGGAGGATTTGCGCATTCCTTTTACGCTGTTGCGGAAAAACCTGTCCTGGCACAATGCGGGTTCAATGCATGACATAGATAACCATATGCCTTGCGCCCTTTTTGAAGTGGGTGAGCATCTGTTTTATATGTTTCCGATGATTGACAAAAAGTGCGTCAAAATCGGAAAGCATACGGGAGGTGAGGTGCTTCAGCGGCCGGAACAGAAGCAGATAGTAAAACCGGATCAATCATACCTTGAACCTTTGCAAAATTTTATTCAATCGTATCTGCCTGAAGTGTCAGCAGATTACAACGATTTTGTCTCGTGTATCTATACCAATACTCCGGATGGGAACTTTGTCATAGACATTCATCCGCGTGATCCCAACATCATATTTGCATGCGGATTCTCCGGGCACGGGTTTAAATTCGCATCCGTGATAGGCGAGATTATGGCAGATTTAACAGTTAATGGCAAAAGTGACTTATTGAAGGACTTTATAAAACTGCGGATTTTTGAAAAACCGGACGATAATCAAACATCATAGTTCATGCCAATCCAAATTCCCCATTTAATAAATGACAATTTCGCCCGGCGGTAAAAGTCTGATGACTTAATTTGCAATTAAAAGTTCCGGTGGTCATTTTGTTTATGACCGGTCATTTCACCTTAGAGATACCATATCAGAATAATCAGGATTTGAAAAAAGTGCACTACTATGAAATAGGAACTATTTTTTTCGTTCTCACCGACTCATCACAAGCAAGGACAATCTGAAGCGTTTGAACGGCCACTTTCAGGTGGTCGGTCATGTCGATGTCTTCTTTGATCACTTTCAAAAAATACTCCTGCTCTATATGACAGAGTTCGTCATGATCCGGCTCGTTCTCAATCTCAATTATTTCATCTTTTTTTGTGAGATTGTCATTTTCGTCCGTGTCGGCATAATGGCGCCGCAATTTATTGACAATACCATGATCCTCTATATCGGCAGATTTGCCCTGGGGTTGGTTGAATGTATTTTTTTCTATGGTAATACTTCCTTTCGGTCCGATGGCATCTTTAATGAAGTAAGCGCTCTCACTCATCATCGGTCCCCAGCCGGATTCGTACCAGCCTACCGAATCGTCATCAAAGACTACCTGTAATTGCCCGTAGTTGTACATTCCGGGCGAAATGTCCTCGTGCAGTCTTGCGCCAATGGCATGAACCTGTACAGGGTTTGCTTCCGTCATCTGGCACATCATGTCTACATAATGAACCCCACAGTCGACAATCGGAGACATCACATCCATCAGGTTTTTATGAACCGCCCATTCTTTTCCGGTACTTTGTTGGTTTAGGTTCATCCGCATCACTAGAGGTTTTCCAAGTTTCTTGCCCTCTTCAACAAATCGTATCCAACCCGGATGATGTCTTGCTATATATCCTACCAGGACTTTTTTATTTGCTTTTTTAGCTGCATCAGCTACCGCCTGAGCATCTTCAATGGTTTCAGCGAGTGGTTTTTCTACAAATACATGTGCCCCGGCTTCCAGGGATTTGATGGAATATTCGGCATGGGTTCCCGGGTACGTGTTAATGGATACAGCGTCCGGATTGGTCGTTTTCAATGCTTCCTCAAAGTTATCGAAAGTTGGGAGGCCGCCAAGTTCTTTTGACAGGCGTTCCCTGCTTTCCGCCCCCCGGCTCACAAGGCCAACAATATTAAAATCATCTATCTTATGATACGCTCTTGAATGGGATGTGCCCATATTGCCACATCCAACCACAAGGATGTTAATCTTGTCATTGCTCATAGTCTTTAGGAGTTTTTAATTAAAGTTGAGGTTAATCCGTATTTATAATAGTAGAATAATGTTTGAAGATAATTATTAATAAGACTTTTGTCCTGTGGAGTGCTGGAATTGAATGTAATAAGTTATTTTATTTCTTTTGAATAAGTTTTAAATAAAATAAAAGAAAGATGAAAGAATATAATCGTCGCGAATTTTTGATTACCGGTTCATTGGCAGTTATGGGTTTTGGATTTCTTTCCGGATGCCGATTTAATCGGGGCCTTGAGGGTGTAAAAGTTGGTGTAATTGATATCAATGATCAGTATGGTGGACTGGCCAGGACTGCAGAGATTGAAGCTGTGGAAAAGGCAGCAAGAATTGGATTTGATGGTGTAGAGGTGACATTTGGTGGTGCAGGAGATGATGGCATTTTGCGGCTTGCTACGGAAGAGCGCCAGCAAAAATATTTGGAAGAATTCGAAAGGCATGGAATTCAGGCCGCCGGTACTCATTTGTTTATTTTGCATGATAATCTACTGAAAGATCCGGAAGATCCATTGGCGCGTAGATGGGTTGAGCAAGCTATTCCAGCGACAAGAAACCTGAATACAGAAGTGATTTTGCTTCCGTTTTTTGGCGATGGAGCCTTGGAGACTATTGACGAGATGAATTATGTGGCCGATCTGATGAGTGAGTTGGGTGCAGAGGCGGAAAATTATGGTGTTATTCTTGGCCTGGAAAATTCACTATCGGCTGAAGACAATATGCGAATCTTGGAACGTGCAAACTCACCGGCTGTCCAGGTTTATTATGATGTGGGGAATTCCCATTATTTTGGCCACGATATTTATGAAGAAATTCGCTGGCTTGGCAGCGAACACATCTGTCAATTTCACCTGAAAGATAATCCGCATTATATGGGCGAAGGAGAGATTGATTTCCCTGAAATCTTTCGCGCTATTGCTGAAATCGGATTTGAGGGATGGGTAATCCTGGAAACTACTTCACCGACCGGCGACAGAGAAGCGGATTTGCGGCGCAACCTGGAATTTACCCGAAATACAATGGCTGAAGTTTGAATGATAAATTCAACTCTAACATTACAAATAAAGAAAAATAGCAGATATATGAAAATTAATATATTTTTACAATTGTAAATATTATAAGTGTTTGAATTGCCGGCGAATCACTGGATACTTTCTTAATTCTTCAATTTGTTTGTTATAAGCTTTGTTGTGTTTAATATTAAACGAAATATTTACGAAATGAAATGTAAAAAGATAAAGATATAAAGTCGCAAAAATTCTTTTTTATTGGAAAGTTCTATCATTTATTCATTTCTTGGATGCAGTGTTACAGTTGTTATTTACTGTAAAGATTCCATCCCAATGTTTATTGCTCTCTGCAATCTCTTCTATGGAAGAGCTATGGCAGAAATACTTGGTTTTGTGGATCTGTTAATTTTAAATAATTCAGTGGGGAACTTTCATGATACAAATGCTACAACGAATACTAATGATTTCAATTCTGTTGATGGGATTTTCATCAGCAATTATTGCTCAACCGGTTACGGTTGAGGGAACGGTGTCGGACGCCAATACCGGTGAATTGCTTCCAGGTGTTAATATCGTGATCTCGGGGACTACAACGGGAACAACAACCGATATGTCGGGCGAATTCAGCATAAATGTAAATGAACTGGGTACGGAACTGGTTTTTACATATATAGGCTATGTAACCAAAACGGTTGAAGTTACTCAACAACACATTAATGATGGATTGGAAGTTGGTTTGGAGTCTGATGTCGCATTAATGGACGAAATGGTAGTAGTAGGGTTCGGTACACAAAGAAGAGGTGACGTTACCGGTGCTGTAAGTTCTGTTAATACTGCAGATCTCGAGTCCCGCCAGATGCCAAATACGGCTCTTGCTCTTCAGGGGCTTAGTCCGGGACTAAGAATCCAGGATCAGGGTGGGCACCCGGGAGAAGAAGATGTCGTTGTTCGAATCAGGGGAACGGGGACGTTGAACAATCCAAATCCACTCGTTTTGGTTGACGGTGTGGAGCAATCCCTTTCAAGTATCGAGGCTTCAAATATTGAATCGATCACCGTAATGAAAGATGCGGCATCTGCCTCCATCTACGGTTCACGAGCAGCAAATGGAGTGATTTTGGTAACGACCAAACGGGGAGCCGAAACAGGTCTTGTTGTTAACTATGGAGCTTATGTAGGAGTTCATAATGAACGTCACTTTCCTGAGCCGGCCGGGAAAGAAGATTGGATGCGTTTGAGGAATGAGGCGGATATAAACGCAGGTGCCACTCCTGTGTTCACGGAGGAGTATATTGAAAATGTTCTTGCCGGGACTAATCCATTGGAATTCCCATTTGCTGATTTTGAAGGTGCAGTATTTCGGGAGAATGCTTTGGAACACAGCCATTCCCTTTCATTATCTACCGGTAGTGAGACCGGGAGGCTCTATGCGGCTGTGAACCATCACGATACAGATGGTATTATGCGAAATTTCAGCAATCATCAGACCTCGCTTCGGGTAAATAGTGACCTGTTTGTAACTGATGACTTAACATTCCAGGCAAATATTTTATACAGGAATCGGAATGCAAGCGGACCCGGTTTTAGAGCACAACGTATTACACAGGCCCTTCTGCATATGAACCGGGATATGATTATGCAATATCCCGACGGAAGAAAAGGTACCGGGGACATTATTGGCGGGACATGGAGTCCATACGTTATGGCAAATACAGGTGAAACGCAGAGACAGCATAACGACATTGTAGGGACTGTCGGGCTTGATTATCAGATCAATGATGTTTTTTCTATTGAAGGTGATTTTACATTAAATCAAACATCGGCTAATGAATTCATTTTCAGGGAAGATCGCAGTAATATGATTCATCCCCTTACCGGCGAAACAGTAGCCGCCAGCGGCTGGTTCGCTACAAACACGTTGAATGAAGGCCGGTACCAAAGGCGGGAATTGAGCCAAAGGGTCTTTATGAATTTCGAGCAGAGTTTGAATGTACACAGGTTTAGTGGTGTAGCCGGTTATGAAGAAGTCTACACTAATGCCATACAGGTGTCTGCAGCCCGGGCCAATTTTTTCAATGATGAGCTTCGGTCATTAAGTGCCGGTGATTCCGGTAATCAACAAACCTGTAGTCAATTTAACGACCCTGGTAGTTTTACCAGCGGATGTTTTAATGACTCCTGGAGGGTACGATCCTTTTTCAGCCGTTTAAACTATACCTATGACGACAGATACTCATTCCAGGCGAATGTCAGGTATGATGGTTCTACCAGGTTTTCAGAAGGTAATCGTTGGGGGCTTTTCCCCTCTTTTTCAGCATCCTGGAGGATTTCCAGTGAAACATTTATGCAGGATGTCGACCTGTTGAGTAACCTGAGGCTTCGTGCTTCGTGGGGTCAGTTGGGTAACGAGCGGATGAGTGCAAATGAAAGGGTAGGACTTTATTCGTACCTGAACAGCTATAATCTGGGACTTTCTCACCAGTTTGGTGATAATGTAGTGTCCGCTACTGCTGTTACTGCTGCCGGTAACCCTGATATTTCCTGGGAGACTACTACCATGAGAAATATTGGCCTCGATTTAGGATTTCTGGATGACAGAATTGAGGTGATGGCAGAGTATTTTTGGAACTATACAAGTGACATTCTGCTGCAATTGCCAATACCTGCAACGGTTGGATTGAGTGCTCCATTTCAGAACGCCGCTGAAGTGTCTAACGAAGGATGGGAATTGGAGTTTATCTATAACAGTCTTCCAAGTACTGAGACTGGGTTTCAGTGGTCCGTTGGAGTGAACCTCTCGGATGTTACCAATACAATTGAAGACTTGCGAGGGCAGGGGCCATTTTATCCGGACGGATTTAGCGTTTGGACAGAAGGGGAATCCCTGAGTGCATTGAGAGGATACAGATCACCGGGCTTATATCGAACACAAGAGGATCTTGATGCGTATCCAACCAAATTTAGTCCGGATGTTGATATCGGTGATTGGATATTCGAAGATCTGACCGGGGATGGCTCTCTTAGTACTGCCATGTATCCGGATGGTGATCACGTTGTCCTTGCAGATGAAGATCCCAGATATGAATTTGGTGTAAATTTTAATGCTGCCTACCGTGGATTTGATTTTGCAGTATTCTTGCAGGGAGTTATGCGGCAATATCATATGCTTGATGGAGCACTGGTTGAAGGGCCGAATAACCAGAACTTTATCCACCAAAAAATGGTCGAAGAAAGATACCATCCTGAATTAAACCCGGATGGAACATGGCCAAGAGTGATGGTAGGTGCTCAGGACTGGAACAGACGTGCAAATGAAAACTGGATAGAAGATACAAAGTATGTCAGGTTAAAAAATATTGAGATTGGTTACATGGTTCCACAACAACTGGTTCAAAATATCAGGATTTTTGTATCAGGCAGAGATTTGTTAACTCTTACTCCTACCGAGCTGTTTGATCCGGAGTTGCCTCGGGGAAGAAATCAATTTTATCCCCATACGAAAGCAGTTACGGCCGGTGTAAATGTAACATTTTAAACATTTTAAAGCGTGGAAATTTTTATGAAGAAAAGTATAATTATCAGTTTAGTGTTGAGTACCATGGTCATTTTTGGATGTGATCAAGGGATGGATATTGCCCCAACAGCCTCGGTAACAGAGGACAGCTACTGGCAACGAGACAGTGATGCGCTTCAGGCGGTCAATGGCGTCTATGCTGAAATGGATGGACGACCCATGACATTAGACAACCGAACCGATATTGCCTACACACAGCTGACTCCACTGGTTCCGTCAGATGGTACAGTTACCGGTACATGGAATAGATACTACAGGGGTGTTCGCAAGGCGAATGATGTAATTAACAACATTGACCAGGTAGAGTTTGGTGACTTTGACTTGCTGGAGAGGATAGAAGCCGAAGCCAGATTCCTTCGGGCATATTTCTACACTCAGCTTACCAGCTTATGGGGTGATGTGCCGTTAATTCTGGAAACCATTGATATTGATGAACATATAGGTCGTACAGAACGTGAAGTGGTTGTGGATTTCATCATAGATGAACTCGATGATATTATCACTTCGAATTCTCTTCCGGTTAGTTACAGCGGAAATAATTTAGGCAGGGCAACGCATGGTGCTGCAGAGTCTTTAAAAGCAAGGGTTGCCTTGCGCAATGAGCGATGGGAGATAGCTCGTGATGCCGCACAGTCTGTAATCGACAGTGGAGTCTATTCTCTCTACCCGGATTACGTAGGGTTATTTCAGTATGAAGGTCAGAATTCTTCCGAAGTAATCTATGACAGACAATATACAGCTGACGGAGACAATTTTAATGCCTTTGGTCATTCAGCCACATCTCTCGGTGGCGGGGCATGGGTCGAACCTTACCATGGTACCTATCTGCTGTTCAGGCTCGATGAAAGCGAATATGACATCGAGGAATTTGATGACCCTTCCGATGCGTATGAAAATATGGACCCTCGCTGGTATCATTCCGTCTATTATACGGGCAGTCCA
>SKRC01000137.1 GCA_007118695.1 Balneolaceae bacterium
TAAGATCCAAACTCTATGATTTACAGGACAGCGGATTGTTAAGCACTTCCGGTTCCGCTTTGCATAGCATGCAGCAGGAGATTATGACTTCGGTCATTCCGGCTCACTATGAGTTATGGCAATATGATGATGTCGGGGCCTCAGACAATGAGTATATCTTCTTTCTGTTTGGAAGAAAGGGGGGTGACGGGCCTTATGGTTTACGAAGGAGTGTAGAAGAATTCATTCCCCAGGAGGTATTCAGCAGGGCATTGGGAACCCGCAGTGGTGGCCGGGATATCCGCATTGGGAATTTCCTGCAATTTATGTATTACAGTGATCTTGCAACCACACATATGTTTTTCGGAAATCGCCTGAATGAATATGACCGGGCATGGCGCGAGTCTATTGGCGGGGGGCGAATTAACGCCGGTTATTTGCGTAACAATATTTCCAGGCAAAAAGCGGAGGAAGCAACTGAAAGAATCTATAATGCCGCTCCGGGTGATGCCAGCAGCTTTGAACGCCAGTTACAGAATTACGAGATGGACGTGCTTGAATACCGGTTTCTTGATGAGGAAGGTGATCCCGAACATTTGTATATAGTTGCCTCCTCACCGCATAAACTGGTTGAGGAATATGGATTCCAGTTCAATCATCAGGGACAAAGGGTGAGAGGAGATGAAGTAGATATTCACATGCTGCAGGGCATTGCCTATTATGATTATAATTATGCTATACTGGGTAAAAATATGGATCACTTGCAGCAAAATTATAAGTCTTCGGATAAAAAGTCCGGGAATTCATATACATCTCACTCAATCGCCCTGACTGATAACCCGAAAAGTTACGCGGTGGTATTTTCCGAACTATACTACACTGTGGAAGGAAATGAAGATAATCCGGCAGCATGGTCGCTGTTAGGAGTGAATAAAAATGATACCAAACGCATTCCGGCCCTTGAATTTCAGCCTGGTGAGTTGATTCTCAGTGATCTCGTACTTGGAAGTACGCCAAGGCATAAGATTGATGTCAGAGGGAATGATATCGGTATACTCGAGAAAGGAAACAAAATCACAAAAGGAGATAACCTCCAGGTTTTTTTTGAAACGTATCACTTTGATGTTTCCGGCCCCGGTTTCTCTCATTATGAAGTGGAATACCGGGTTGAATCAACCGGCAGAAGCTGGTGGCCATTCTCCTCATCCGACGTACAATCACATGCCTGGGAAGCCGCAGCCGGGGACTGGGCCGACTATCAGTTTTTTGAAGTAGAAGCGATTGATCGCGGTGCGGGAACCTATGAGCTCCATATTGAAATCACAGAAAAAGAGACCGGCAGGCAGGCGTCCCGCAGTATTGAGTTTG
The DNA here is from genome assembly GCA_007118695.1 of Balneolaceae bacterium. Classification (GTDB taxonomy): domain Bacteria; phylum Bacteroidota; class Rhodothermia; order Balneolales; family Balneolaceae; genus SKRC01. The sequence continues at coordinate 1,348 of SKRC01000137.1, forward strand.
AAGTGATGGAAGGGACATCAGATTAAGCCGCAGTTTTCAACAAGAGATTATTTGATGAGTAAATCGCGATGGTTTCATTTCTTGAATGCACTGTGATATTGAGCAATACTCCTTGAAAGGATACCCCGTCCACTATTCTTTAAATATTCGTATTCAGAATCTGGCCAGTGAGCCACAATTGGACCTGCTGGTACTGCATGTTGAAATAATTCTGATTTCTCTCCAGCAGGTAGTTGTCAAACGGGAAGAATTCGTTACGCATTCTTGGTTTTTCGAAGTAGAAATTGTAGCGCGGGTCGGTTCTGTCGTAGGAATACGACCACTGCATGCGATTCAGACGGCGTTCCACATACCAGGGCGGGCCAAACAGGATATAGATCATGCCCATGTCGGTTTTCCAGCCTTCTTTGAAATTGGAAAATTGCTTGTTGGCCTGTTCCACCCTTTCGTAATAAAGAGAAATAACGTTTCTGGCCCGGTTCATGCTGCCCACATTTTCAAGCCAGAAGCGGTCTATGGTTTCTTTAAGGGAGTCCGGATCTTCAATCTCCATCAATCTTTCATAATCTCTTCGGCCCATCAGGTAGGCAAGCGGCTCAGCCAGTTCACGAGGGTTTTTCAATGCCGGATAATTTTCACTTTTCACGCTGAAATCCCGGGCCTTGAACAACTCATCTGCATCAGCTCCTTCAGTTCGTACTTCAAACCGGTAATTTCCCCTGTCCGGAAGCGGGTACCTGTATTCAATTAAAACACTGCCCGGTTGTTCCAGAACCCGTCGGGTCTCTTCCTTGACCTCACTTCGGCTGTAGTCAATTCCCTTGTACGGCATACTGGAGGGGCTGTAGTTGTTATAGCTCATCGGCCGTGCGGGCGTAGTATCGGATTCAAATCTTTTCAGCTGAGAATGAATCGTAAGTGGATCTTCCGAACGGTTATTGGTTACCTGAACGACAAACCGGATACTGTCCTTGGCTGTCGAAACATCATAAGTGGTAATCGGCAGGTACTGCCCATCGGTTCTTTCTGCGGATTTGCCGAGTAATTGTACGGATGTCAGGTTGATCACATCATCGGCAGGATCGGGAATAAACGTATTTGTGGTCCGGGTGGTGTGGTTTCCGGATGATTTATCTGTTACCGAAACCTGAACTTCATATTCTCCCGGCGGAACCATCATCTCTTTTTCAAATTTGACCACATCCTGGGTCGTCACGAATCCTTCCTGTTCATTATCTACCTGCATGGAAGTGGTATATGTATCGGAATATTCGGTTCCTTCCTTACCTACAATTCGGATTTCAATATCCAGCTCTGCTACATTTTTTCCGTTTCGCTCTCTGTATATCAGACTTCCTTCAACAATATCTGCGGCAATATTGATTACTCCTTCATCTTCTTCGTTCAAAAAGCCCAATGCCGACAGACGCAATTCAGGATGACCATCTTGAAAATAGTAACTGGATCCCCTCTCAATATCCGGATTTGTCGCCCGCGTACAAGAGAAGATAAATCCTGCTGTTAATAATAGCAGAATGGATGTGGTAACGATTCGATTGCCCTTCATATGGAGCACGATTGATGTTTTATAATTTACTATGTATATAAATTATCTGATAAATGCCAATAAATTCTAAATCCAAATAAATTCTTCAAAATTAAAACGTGTGAAATCACAACTTTATTTGACACAATTGGGTTAACCCCTGGGGTTTTAGTTCAATTATTGAGTTAATTCATTGAACTTCTACCCAAAACGGTAAAATTAGCAGTATAATTCAAAATCATTTATGATCACTGGCTCTCGCAGAACAAAAATTGTATGTACATTAGGCCCCAGTTCCAACACACTTGAAAAAATTGAAAAACTATTCCTGGCAGGTATGAATGTGGCCAGAATTAATTTTTCACATGGATCCCATGAAGATCATGCACGCACAATGAATTTAGTGCGTAAAGTGGCTAAAAAACACAAATATTCAATACCTATTCTGATGGATCTTCAGGGCCCGAAAATACGGGTGGGTAAGATGAAAGAAGGTTCGCAGATCCTCAGGACCGGCAGCAAGGTGACCATTACCCCCGATGACGTGCAGGGAACAAGCGCAATGATACCCATCGATTACAGCAGCCTTACAACCGATGCCGAACCGGGCGACAGAATTTTGGTCGACGACGGCCTTCTCGAGCTGCAGGTGTTAAATGTAAATGAACGTGAAGTTATTGCAGAAGTCATTGTGGGGGGTGTGATCAAATCACGAAAAGGGGTCAACCTGCCGGGAATTAAAATATCATTGCCTTCACTGACGGAAAAAGATATTGAAGACCTTGAGTTCGGTCTGACCCAGGATATCGATTTTGTAGCGATGTCGTTTGTGCGCTCGGCAAGAGACATCCAGGATGTAATTTCCAGGATCAGGGCGAAAGGCAGTAATGCCGGACTCATCGCAAAAATTGAAAAACCTGAAGCGGTTGATGTAATTGATGAGATCATTGAGGAATCCGACGGAATTATGGTGGCCAGGGGGGATCTCGGTATTGAGATTGCATCGGAAAGAGTTCCGCAAGTTCAAAAAAATATAATTGAAAAATGCCGGTCAGCCGGTAAACCGGTTATAACAGCGACTCAAATGCTCGATTCCATGATCCACAATCCCCGGCCAACCCGGGCGGAAAGTTCGGATGTTGCCAATGCCGTGCTGGATGGCACCGATGCTGTAATGCTGTCGGGTGAAACGGCAGCCGGAAAATACCCCATAGAAGCAATTGAAACCATGGACAAGATCTGCCGTTCGATCGAAACCAATGTCGAAAGTATCTACTACAGCCTGGATTACCGGAAACCGGACTGGAAAGAGAAGCAAATAGTGGAATCCCTTGCCTACTCTTGTGTAACGATTGCAGAAAATGTAGAAGCCAAAGCGATTAGTGTCATCACCCATTCAGGCAATACCGCCCGCCGGATCTCCAAATTTCGCCCCAAAGTCCCGATCATTGCCTTCACCGAGAGCCTGAAAGTCCGGCGGCAGCTCAATCTGGTATGGGGCGTTCATTCAGTAAAACTCGAACAGATCTTTGATACGGATCAAAGTGTGAAGATGATGGAAGATTACCTGAGCAATAACGGCCTTGTCGCAAAAGGAGACCGTGTGATTATGGCGACAGGAATGCCGATTGCAAAAAGGGGAAGAGCCAATATGATGAAAGTCAGTACAATCGAATAACGCTGCAGGGTCATAAATGCACGAACAAAAAATGTGCGAAATGTGGGTTTAAATCGTTATTTTTTGAAGTGTGAAGAAAAGCTTACTATTCATAGTACCCTTTGTGATTCTTATCTTCAGCGGTTGCGGCACAACACTGAAACAGCAGTGGTATGATTTCACCGCCTACTACAACACATTTTATAATGCCAATCAATATTTTGAAGCAGGCCTTGAGGAGAACCGCAGCCTGAGATCCGAGATCAATCCGAATGAGTTGATCCGCATCCATCCGCCTCCCACTTCGGCAGGAAGGCAAAATTTTGAAACCTCGATTGAAAAAAGTGCAGATATACTCAGACGCCACAGTCAGTCGAAATATGTGGATGAGGCCATTCAGCTCATTGGAATCTCCTTTTTTTACAGGCAGGAATATTTTGCTGCCCTCGAGAAATTCCAGGAACTATATGTCAGTACCGGCGATCCGGCACTGATTCAAAACGCGATCCTGTGGGAAGGGCGTACGTATCTTGAGCTGGAACTTTATGGTGAAGGTTCCCGCTACATGGAAGCCCGAATTGAGAGTGTGGAGAATTGGGCGCCGGGGAAATTATCGGAGGCCAGGGCGATACTCGCTCAACTTTATGCCTACCGGGGAAACCTGCATCAGGCAAGCAATCAGCTTTTACTGGCACTGGAAGACCTTGAAGGACGTGAACTCCGATCACGGGCTTATTTTCATTATGGTCAGATCATGCAGCAGATTGACAACCTTCTGCAGGCAAGTTATGCATTCAGCCAGATTCAGAATATGCGGGCGTCCTTCGACCTGGAATACAGTGCCAAGCTTAAACAGGCCGAGATATTCCGTAAGCAGGAGGAATATGAGCAAGCATCCCGGCTGCTCCGGTCTATGGAAAGGGATGATAAATTTTATGATTTCAGGCTCGAATTGCTTTATGAAATTGCAAGAACCGAAAGATTAAAAGGAAAACCCGGCAGAGCCGAAGAATATTATAAAAGGGTGATCCATTCCGGCAGCCTCACGCCGGCACAGGAACTTGTTGCAAAAACCTATTATGGACTGGCTGAGATCTATCGTTTTAACCATAACGATTTTCAGCTGGCAGCCGCATATTATGATTCTGCTGCCTCTGCGAATGTAAACCGAAACAGGATGCCGGAAGGCTGGGATGCCAATGAGCTTGCAAGAGCCTACGGTGAATATGCATCCGTCAAACAGGAAATTACCCGTCTCGACAGCCTGCTCCATCTTGGCCGGTTGCCGGCAGAAGAATTTGACCAAAAGATTGCCGAAATTCAGGCACAAAAGCAGGCAGAGATCGAAGAACAACGCTCAGAAAGAGATAGCTGGGATGAACTTGACCGCCAGGTCGATATTGACCAAAATGTGGAAGTGACAACCGAAACAGGCCGGCATGGATTTTTAAATATCCATAACCGAACCTTGCTTGAGCAATCAGGTCTTCAGTTTCGGGCCGTATGGGGCGACAGGCCGCTTGCCGATGATTGGAGAAGGAGGGAGGCGGTAACCGGCAGCCGGGCAAATTTTGAAGAGCAGCAGGTCGTTGTAGAAGCTGAGGAGACCGGTCATGAAGCTGTCGAAGACGAATTTGTCCCGGGATTTCAGCTCGATCTGAGTGAGATACCGTTTGAACCAAGTGAACAGGACTCCGTAGAAGCGCTGATCTATATTAACTATTTCCAGCTGGGAAATATATACCTGATGAACCTCAGTATGCCCGATAGTGCAAAAACGTATTTCAAACGGGTCATACAGGAAGGGCCGGAAGCAAGGGAGAAGGCACCGGCATTTTACGCATTGGCCGAAATATATCTGGTAGAGAATAATTGGGATGAGGCTTTGTCATGGGCTGAAGAACTGATTGAGCGGTACCCGGAAACTGCCGTGGCCAGGCGGGCCGCTTCGCGAATGAACCTGAATGCGCCGGTAGTTGAAGAAGATTTGTTGCATTCAGATGAAATTTCTATTACTGCCTGGGATCAAATATTTTCACAACCCGGCAGTCCGGATGTTAAAGCATCAAGGCTGATAGAGCTTGCTGAGAATAGTGCTGATCGTGAACAGGCTGCAAAATTAATGCTGGAAGCAGCAGAAGTATATATAACAGCAGCAAGGGAGGATACACTTTATGATGATAAACTCCGTCAGTGGCAGAGATTGCTCGACCTGTCGGAAAAAGATGCCGGGATTGAAGCTTTTCTATACGGAGAAAGCGATAGCTCGGGGGTGGAAGTCGCAGATTTGATAAGCTCCGGAGAGGGAACAGGCGACCCGCTGACAGTAGAAAAAGTAAGAGACATTTACCCGTTCAGTGGTGAGTTATGGGATCGGTCCCGTGAATTGCTTATTAAAATAGACGACTCATATCGCGGTACAAATGCTGCCGGAAAGGCTTCTTTGCTGCTAAAGGATCTTGAAAAATACCCGGTTTTGAAAGCCGGACCCGAACCGGAACCTGAAGATTTGGATGGCCAACCGGATCCACAGCCTCCCGTGAGCTTACAGGCGGATGTGCCAACTTGCAGTGAACTTGAGGTTGAGGCAGTTGTCAGGGGTGGAAAAGAGCATTTTCTTAGCCGGGTTTATTATCCCGAATGGACGGATGAGTCTTCCATCAGGGGGGACCTGGAGTTTGAAGTTCTCATTTCACCATCCGGGGAGCTTCTCGGTTATGAGCAGACCGGAAGATTCAACCGGACCGGTATACCTCAAGCCGTGGAACAGGCCATGGAAGAATTTTTGGAGTTTGAACCTTTGGATATCGGCCCGGGTGTGGAAAAGGTTCGCTGCAGTATTACTTTCCTTATTGATATATAATCACGAAATAGTCCTTGCAAATTTTTTGGGTGTGAATTCAAAGTGATTGCCCTGAAATCGTTCGTTTTTATCACACCGCAAAACATTCAGACTTTTCTTATCTGCCAGATATGCTCGATGTTGTTTTTATGGATGTAATCGACAATTCCCTTGTTGATTTTTTTGACGAGCGACGGTCCTTCATAAACCAGGCCGGTATAAATCTGCAGCAGATCAGCACCAGCCTTCAATTTTTCGATGGCATCCTCTGCACTGAAAATGCCACCTACGCCGATAATCGGTTTCTCCCCGCGTGAGGCTTTGGAAATCAGCCGGATGACATCGTTGCTCCGATTTCGGATAGCTCTGCCGCTTAACCCGCCTGCACCGATACTTTCAAGTTTTTTTGATGAGGTTTGCAGTCCTTCTCTTTTGCTGGAGGTATTGACTGCCACGTACCCGCTGACTGAAAATTTGCGTGTAATATCGATCAACTCCAATAGCTGTTCGTCTTCAAGATCCACGGAGAATTTCACAAAGACAGGCGGATTTGTGGAGTCGTTTTTGATTTGCAGTTTTTCAAGCAATGCAGACAGAGTCTCGGGGTCTTCAAATGTTTTACCTTCTCGTGTATTTGGACAGGAGATATTAAGGGTGATATAATCGGCTACTTCTTTAGCCAGTGTGAAACTCTGCAGGTAATCGTCCAGGGCAGTTTCGCCGGTGATTTCGGGATTATGTGTTTTGGCAATATTCACACCCAGGGGGATCGAAAGATTGAGTTTCTTAAGCCGTTTGCAGATCGTGGCAGCCCCGTCGTTGTTCAGTCCCATTCTGTTGATGATCGACTGATCCCGGACAAGCCGGAAACTGCGTGGTTTGGGGTTGCCGGTGCTGGCTTCGGCTGTTATACTTCCAACTTCTACAAAACCGAATCCCAGTGCATCGATTATGGGTGGCAGAGTGCCGTTTTTATCAAAACCTGCAGCGAGGCCAACAGGATTGCGGAATTCGAGGCCCAGAATTTTCTGTTTCAGAGCCGGCGACTGATAGTCGTAAAAAAGATGTGCCGCTTTTGACAGGGCATTGGACCCCGAGGCTCTGGAAGCCCATTTAATGGTTGATTCATGCACGTGATCTGATTTAAACCGGAACAAAAACGGCCTTATAATGGATTTATACATGAAATAGTTTCAATTGATCAATGAATACCAATTTAATAACACTCTGGTTAAAAAACGAGTAAGCAACCAAACAAATAAATTACGAATTGAGCAAGAAAAACCTGTATCATTGCCGGTGAAAGTTTTGCAGACATTTACCATGACCAAAGACACATTTTATCATCTCATATGCAGGCTGATTGAAGAAGTAGAACCCGGGGCCGCTTCGATATTTCTGGAGTCTCAACTGACCGGCCATCCGTCGAGTCGCTATTCCATATTTGCGGCCGATCCCGATGTAGTCATCCGGGCATATGGGGAAAATGTAGTCCTGGAAACCGGTGATGCGAAAGACCAATTCTCGCACAATCCCTGGCAAGCCCTGCAAAAGGTGCGCGAAGAATACCCCGGATGGTATTTTGGCTACCTCGGCTATGATCTGAAGAACTATAATGAATCCCTTACTTCGCAAAACAGGGATTATACCGGTGCTCCCGATCTCTTTTTTTTCAAGCCCGCCACCCTGCTGATATACGATCAATCGGAAGGCCGGCTCATCGAAAGCAAGGGAATGCCGGGGCAAACAATTGAGTCTGAATATGAATCACCTGGCAAGGTGGATATTAAAGGCCTCCGGTCAGTTACCGGATCCGGCCAATATTTGGCAAACATCCGGGAAGCAAAAAAGATGATCAAAGAAGGGGAATTTTACGAGATCAACCTTTCCCATATGCTGCAGGGAACATTTACCGGCAGCGGGTTCGATCTGTATCGAAGAATGAGGTCTGCCGGCCCCGTGCCATTTGCATCTTTTCTGCGCTGGGACGATTATGAAGTGTGTTGCGCATCACCGGAGCGATTTCTCTGCCGGCAAGGCGGGAAAATCTTTTCCCAGCCCATCAAAGGCACAGCAGCCCGTCAGAAAAACCCGAAGAAGGATGAACAGACAAGAAAAAAACTGTTGCAGTCGGAAAAAGACCGTGCAGAAAACCTGATGATCGTTGACCTGGTAAGGCATGACCTTTCGCAGATAGCCTTGCCCGGTTCCGTACATGTGCCGAAACTCTTTGATCTGCAAAGTTTTGAAACGGTGCATCAACTCATTTCCACCGTCGAAGGAAAGATTCATCCTCAGACTGATTCCGTCGATATTCTTAAAGCCTGTTTCCCGATGGGGTCCATGACGGGAGCCCCTAAAATAAGTGCAATGAAGGCGATAGAAACCTTTGAAGATTACAAAAGAGGCATCTATTCGGGAGCCATTGGGTATATCAGCCCGAACCATGATTTTGATTTCAATGTCGTCATTCGAAGTGCGATTTTGAAAAACGGGGAGTTGTATTATCCGGTCGGCGGGGCTATTACCAGTGATTCTATCCCCGAAGATGAACTACAGGAGACGTTTATTAAAGCAAGAGCGTTAACAAATGTGGTGAATTTGGATTATACCCTGAAATGAACCGGAAAAAAAATCGGTTACAATATTGACAGGAACCAAAGTGATGGAATCCATATTGCCGGGGACCATAGTAACGATAACCATAGGTAAGTACGGTGGTTATCGGTTATCAGGGTCATTGGGAAGAAGGTTTTCCCGAAAATAAGTTATTGATACCCAATAATATAACGGATGCATCCATTACTGTTTGATGTATACAGAATCACAATACGAATTTCGAAACCGCGACATTTGTGAGGGGAACATTTATGAGGGGAATAAAATTAGACATGCTGGAAAATTTCTAATTGAAAAAACTCAGGATATCACTGATTTATGCAGAATAAAATTAAAACACTCGGCGAATTAAAAAGCAGTGGCTGGACCTCCAGGACCGTAAAAGAGGAGTTAAGGCAGAATCTGATTCGTAAAATGCAAGCGGGTGATCCGCTCTTTCCGGGTATTATCGGCTACGACAAAACGGTGATTCCACAATTGCAGCATGCATTGCTGGCCCGTCACGATTTGATTTTGTTGGGCCTGAGAGGGCAGGCCAAAACAAAGATTTTACGGATGCTGGTCAACTTTCTCGACGAGTATATTCCGGTGGTAGAAGGGTCGGAAATTCATGATGATCCGCTGCAGCCGATATCGCGCTATGCACGGGATTTGATTGCCGAAAAAGGAGATCAGACACCTGTCAGCTGGCTCCACAGGGAGCAGCGATACGGGGAAAAACTGGCAACTCCCGATACGACCGTGGCCGATCTGATCGGCGATATCGATCCGATCAAGGCGGCGGCAAGGAAACTTACCCTGGCCGATGAAAATGTAATCAATTACGGACTGGTGCCCAGGACCAATCGCGGGCTGTTTGTGATCAATGAGTTGCCCGATCTTCAGCCGAGAATCCAGGTTGCCCTGCTGAATATCATGCAGGAGAGAGACATTCAGATTCGGGGTTTCAATATTCGTATTCCTCTTGATCTTTTTATGGCTTTTTCAGCAAACCCGGAAGATTATACCAATCGCGGAAACATCATAACACCGTTAAAAGACCGCATTGATACCCAGATTATCACGCATTATCCGAGGGATCTGTCAGTGGGGATGGAAATCACGCAGCAGGAATCCACGGCATCCCGCAACGGGGAAATGGAAATTGAGATTCATCCTTTGTACAGGGAAATCGTTGAAGAGGTGGCTTTCGGGGCCCGGAAAAGTGAATATGTGGATCAGAAAAGCGGCGTATCCACCCGCATGACCATCACAGCCATGGAACAGGTATTTTCAGCGGCCGAGAGACGCGCCCTTTCCAACAATGAGAGTTCGGCGAGGGTGAGGATTTCGGATCTTTTCCATATGGTTCCGGCTCTGACCGGAAAAATGGAGTTGGTTTATGAGGGCGAGCAGGAGGGAGCCATCAATGTGGCAAAACATATCATCGGTCAGGCGATAAGTGAAGTTTTCAAGCGCACCTTCCCGGATCCCCGCAGCAGAGACGAAGGTGAGAATCCTTATTCAGACATACTCAATTGGTTTAAGGACGGCAATGATTTAATCCTTTCCGATTCGATGAGTGAAAAAGAATACCGGAAAACACTCGAAGGCATCGAAGGGTTGTCCGGAATAGTCGATACGTTTGCGGAAAAACCCGGTGATGACAGATATGTGCTGATGGATTGGATCCTGGAAGCCCTGCACCAAAATTCGATGCTTGGAAAGGAAGATCTGGACCAGACCAGGAATTTCAGTGACATGCTTGGCAGCATGCTCGGCGGAATGGGCGGATTCGAAGATGACGACGATGATGACTTCGAGGATTTTCGCGGGCTGAACTGAATAACAGTGGGCAGGGAACAGTGTGTCAGTGATCAGTAAACAGTAAGCAGTGGCAGTTGGCAATGGGTAGTGCTACAGTTTGTCAATGTATCAGTTGTATTTGCAGTTGCAGTAAACAGTGGCAGTGGCAGTTCGCAGTAGCAGTTCGCAGTAGCAGTGGGCAGGAGCATCTCCCCTTGAGGAGGAGACAATTGAAGTGCGTTCAGCACTTTAATTTGTAGGGTGTTCTGTTGGCAGTAAACAGTGGCAGTAGGCAGTTGAATAGTGGAATTGAAGAACCGGGCTTTCACGACAAAATTTATTGCATACTCCCGAGTTTTTATGAAATGTATTATGTTTGTGATTCCGGTTTTTTGCTAATGCACTGGGGGCCTTCCTGGGATATGGCTTTCGAAGTTTCTGTTCATTCGAATTTCGTATTGAATTGCATTGCTTTTGAATTAGCCTTATTTTACTGTATTGAAGAAATTGCTAATTGAATGAGAAAAAACCCATGAAGAAAGGAATTCATCCTGAATACAAAGAAATTAAGGTTGTAATGAGCGACGGGTCTGAATTTACGACGCGCAGCACCATGAATCTCAAAGAGGGTATCTATAAGAGCGAGGTGGATTCAAAAAATCATCCGTTCTTTAATGCCGATCAGACCTTTAAGAAGAAAGCCGGCCAGATTGATCGGTTTAACAAGCGGTACGGCAAGAAATAACAAGCGATACGGTAAGTAATACGATCATACAGGATCATTAAAGTTTTAAAAAGGTTAATAAGGATGCAGTGGACCAAGCGTTGCATCCTTTTTTTTTGATTAAGTTAAAGGATTGAATCCGGAGTGCTAAAAAATAGAGGTACGTCGATTGTTGTAAACAAAAGCGAGGGAGTATTCCGGTTACAATCTTGAACGTTTATTTGATTAATACTTGAATGAAGACAGATACTTACACTGTAGGCCCATTTGCAGAGAACACCTACCTGCTCACAAAGAATCGGCAATCGCTGTTGATTGATCCGGGGTTTTCCTCCCGCAGTGAAATGCTCGCTTTAGATGAAGCCCTGGCCGCAGATGGATCCGAACTGATCGGGGTATTGCTGACTCATGCACATGTCGATCATGTTTTGGGTTTAAACCAGGTTCTTCAGAAGCATCAGGTGCCGGTTCACCTGAATCATACGGATCTTTATCTGTGGGAGAATTTTGAATCACAGTCGGCCATGTTTGGCATACGAACAGGTGGGTTCAGTTTTACACCGGAGCCGCTGGAAGAGCAAAATGGATTTGAAATCGGCCCATTCAGCATGGATGTGCTCTATACGCCCGGCCATTCACCCGATCATGTGTCACTCTACTTTCCGGACGAAGAGCAGGTAATTGCCGGAGATGCGCTTTTCAGGGAAAGCATCGGCAGGACCGATCTGTACAAAGGCGACTTCAACCTGCTTGCCACATCCATCCGGGAAAAATTATACACCCTGCCCGACGACACCCTCGTGCTGCCCGGCCACGGCCCGTCGACCACCATTGGCCACGAAAAACAACACAATGCTTTTGTTAGTCTTGAGTCGTGAGTCGTGAGTTGTTGTCAATTGTCGTACGTGTAGTCAAACTTTGCATCCTGCACCCTGCAACTGCCCCGCCAACTGCAACTGTAACTGCATCCTGCACCTGCCAACTGCCCCTGCTACTGCAACTGCCCCTGCCAACTGCCCCCCTACAACTGCCAACTGTAACTGCCAACTGTAACTGCTTACTGCAACAACTCCACTGACTCCTGACTCCTGACTCCTGACTCCTGACTCCTGTATTCTGAATTCTGAATTCTGAATCAAGCCTTGCCGATCTCCTCTTTGAGGCGCTCAATCTGTTTCCGGTAATAGCCTTTTTTGTGGGTATGAATGTCCATCAGCCGTTTGTAGGTGTCCAGGGCGGCTTGTTTGTTGCCCTGTTTCTCATAAATGCCGGCCAGGGTTTCGGTGACAATATCTTCCACCATGGAGGATTCCTCACTGAGATCAGGGCTTTCGTCCGTTTCGACCGCATCGGTGTCCAGATGGATTTTTTTTGAATCAACTGATGACAATTTGCTGATTAACGAGTCGAGATCGGAGATCGGATGAGATGCGCTCCCCTCCCTGGTTTTGCGTTTCTTTTTGATAACCGGTTTTGAAGGTTTCCAGGCTTTGAATTTTTTGGGATGCGTCATGTAGTAGTGAAGTTGTTCCATGGTCGGGCTGCCCGGGGCAAATATTTTCGCTCTCCAGGCGCATTTCACAGCCTCCTCCGGATTGCCGTTAAAGTGATGAAACCAGGACAACAGGTAATATCCGACAGCATCCGGCCCGCGTCTATGCAGATGGTTTTCCAGCCTGTCAATGGTATTATCCGGATCCTCCTGATACTGTTCCAGGTAGGATTTCAAAGAGCGGGGTATGTGAGCAGGCAATGCATTCATAAGGTGGCAAAATCTATCAGTGACAACAGTAAAAAACAAAAAGAATCACTGTGAAATGCAAAAATTTTTACCAGTCCCCTACCGCATCATTAAACATATTGTTGGCGATCTGCTGAAGGGCTTCATCGGCGGCTGCGACCTCTCCATCGGTCGGATTCATAATCACATCGTAGGTGCCGGATCCGGAGAAGTTTTTCTCCCATTTCGGCTCATCATCTCTCATAAATTGGAAAGATGCCCGGACCGTAATGGTTACCTGGTTGAGGTTCGCTCTTTCGTCTCCTCCGACACTGAAAGGCCTGTTTTGATACCTCTGAATTGTACCCCGGATTACCGCATCAGCCCCATCTTCGCTGTTGGTAAGGGAAAGACGGCTCTGATTGACAAACCGCTGGATCAGCGATCGGTTCAGCCGGTCGTTGACATCGCCAAGGCCTCCATCTGAACGATCATCGAAAAAGGGGATATAGATGGTACGCACATCCGACGGGATGGAGGTCCCCGTAAAGCTGTACTGCAGACAGCCGGCCATCAGCACCAAAAAACCCACCGCGGTGATCGCAGCTATGAATAACTTACGCAAGGTCATATTGATCAAGTTTTCTGTATAACGTACGTTCACTGATTCCTAGTGTTTCAGAAGCTTTTCTTCTGTTCCCTTCAAATTTTTCCAACGCCTGTTCAATTAAAAATTTCTCGGTCTCTTCAATTGAAGGAATCCGGTCGTTTTCAAAAAAACGCTGGACAGGATTCTTCTCTTCAATATCCTCTTCCAGCTCTTCATGTCCGCCAGACGGTGAAGTGGAGAGATTATCATAGATGCCTGTATTGATGTCATTGGGGTCAATGCTTCTCTGCACAGCCGGCGGCAGGGCTTTGATCTCTTTGCTGGAAAAGGTGCTGTAGAGAAATTTAGCCAGCATTTTTTTCAGGTCCCCCATATCGTTCTGCAATTCCAGCAGGGCCCTGTAAATCAATTCGTTGTCCGTATCAGTGCCCGATGTAAACCGGTTGCCGGCCTCATCCCTGCCAGATCTGGAAACAATGGGAAGATTATCGGTGAGGCCCTCTTTCTGACGCCCCTTAAGGTACTTTTGCAATGTTTCCTTGTCGATATACTGCGATTTTTCAAGCACCACAAGCTGTTCGGCTATATTTCGCAGTTCCCTGATATTTCCGGGCCACCGGTAGGAAACCAGCAGCTCTTTGGCTTCGTCGGAAAATCCCCGGAAGACCGAATCGTATTTTGCCGAATATTCACTGACAAACTTTCTGAATATCGGAATGATATCCTCCTTGCGGTCGCGAAGCGGGGGTAGTTTGATTTTTACCGTATCCAGCCTGTAGTAGAGATCCTCCCGGAATGCTCCTTCTTCGACAAGTTTCCAAAGATCCTGGTTCGTTGCCGCAATCACCCGGGTATCGGTCGTCAACATTTTGCTGGAGCCGACCCGGAAAAATTCACCCGATTCCAGAACCCGGAGCAGTTTTACCTGTACATTTTTTGGGGTGTCCCCAATTTCATCCAGGAAAATGGTGCCATTGTTGGCTTTTTCAAAATACCCCTGCCGTGCCTCATGAGCCCCGGTGAAAGAGCCTTTTTCGTGGCCGAACAACTCACTTTCGATAATCCCTTCGGGTATGGCTCCGCAATTGACAATGACCATATTTTGATGTTTCCGGTGGCTTAGTGCATGAATAGCCCGGGCCGTGACATCCTTGCCCACACCACTTTCCCCCTGCATGAGTATAGTTATATCCGTCTCAGCCACCTGCATGATCTTATCAATGACCTGCCGGATTTCTGCTGATTTGCCTAATATTCCAAAACGCTCCTGAAAAACTTCTCTATCCATACTATTTTTTAAATGACTGACAATTTGACAATTTAAGAAGTTATTAGGTGTAACATCAATCTATTTGATGAGTTCTTTTTTTTCTGAAAAACTGTAATCCCGTATCATACACCGGGAAAATTCCCGGGAATTGCCTGTGAGAAATACAGAATCACAAAATTCTTGAAATTATTTGGGTATATAACGTTCATCCGAAAAATGTAAACGCAATCAAAAACGGATCAATATGGTACGGAGCCTTAAAAAACAAGGATTAAGGTTTTTTAAAGTTCCATTCACCCCTTTACATATTTAAAATTTCTTCTTTGTTTTGAAACTGTATGATTCACTCCCGGAAGGTTTCGGTATATATGGATTTAACCACTTGGTTACCAGAGAGATACCTCAATACAGGTATCAAATTTAACAATATTTTGTCTAACATTGAGTGCAAAAAATGAGTTTGCATGAGCTTGGTGGATAATGCAGGTGAAATGAAACTTACGACTTGAAGATTTCGTTTTAATTGTACTAACTGACAGATGAATTCTACAAACAATATTGTGAGTCAGACGAAGACGGAAACCCAAAGTAAGTGTAAATCACATTTCAGGAAAATCTACGGTGAGGACCTGGCAGGCAGATGCATGGACCGGCTGCAGAATCTGCTCGATAAGTACGGCTTGGAGCAGCAGCCGCCTCAACCGATCGAAGATCTGTGGACGCATCGCGATCATATACTGATTACCTATGCCGATATGATCTCCTGCAGTATTGATGATAAAAGAACCCACCTGGGTAAACAGCATCAATTTCTGAGGGAAAACCTGAAGGATCATATTTCCACTGTACACATTTTGCCATTTTTCCCCAGTTCGTCGGATGACGGTTTTTCAGTGATGGACTATCGAAGGGTCGATGAAGAATTTGGCACATGGGATGATATCGTCAGCATGGCCGGGGATTTTCGGCTGATGGGGGACCTGGTTATCAATCACGTCTCTCGTCACAGCAGTTGGTTTCAGCACTATCTGAGAGGGAAAGAGCCTTATGACAAATTTTTTATTGAAGTGGAGCCAGGCACGGATCTGTCGGATGTAACCAGGCCAAGAAGTTCACCCTTGGTTACACCGGTACAGACAGCCAAAGGGAAAAAGCTGATCTGGACCACGTTCAGCCCGGATCAGAAGGATCTCAATTTCAGGAATCCGGATGTGCTGTTCGAATTTCTCGACATCTTCTTCTTTTATGTGAGCAAGGGGATTAAGGTGATTCGAATGGATGCAGTTGCATTTATCTGGAAAGAGATCGGAACCAATTGCATTCACCTGCCGCAAACCCATGAGATTGTAAAACTGTTTCGTACCCTGGCCGATCACTATGCCCCGGATGTTACTATCATTACCGAAACGAATGTCCCGCACAAGGAGAATATCAGCTATTTTGGCGATGGAGATGAAACTCATATGGTGTATCAATTCAGTCTGCCGCCGTTATTGTTGCATGCGATTCTGACTCAAAACGGGGCTTATTTGACCGAATGGGCATCGTCACTTGAAAAACTGCCGGAAGGCTGCACCTACTTTAATTTCACTTCATCGCACGATGGCATCGGGATGAGGCCGCTTGAAGGATTGATCCCGGATGAGGAGTTCGATCAACTGGTCGAGGGAGTTCATGAACGCGGCGGATTTGTTTCCTACAAGGAAAATCCGGATAAAAGCATGAGCCCATATGAGCTTAATATCACCTTTTTTGATGCATTTGCTTCGAGTAACGGAACCCAGGAATTGCAGGTCAGGCGCTATCTGGCATCGCAGGTCATTATGCTGAGTCTGCGGGGGGTTCCCGGAATTTATTTTCACAACCTTGTCGGTACACGCAACAATATTAAGGGTGTATTGAAAACCGGCAGATACCGCTCCATAAACCGCAAGAAATGGCAGTATGATGAGTTGATGGGTGAATTAAGCAGGAAAGATTCATCAACGTCATTTATCTTCAACCGGTATAAACTGTTGCTTGAGACACGGAAAAAACATCCGGCATTTCATCCCTATGGCACTCAGAAAGTCTATGATGCAGGGAATGATTTTTTCATTCTGGAAAGAAGGGATCCTGATCGTACCGAAGCCGTGCTGGTCGTCTGTAACATGACTGCCGAGACGAAGCCGGCCGATCTGGTTCAGATGGGCTTGCCTGTGGGACGAGAAACCGATTACGAAAATCTGCTCGATCCCCGGGTGACAATAAAAGGCGGAAAGGTAGAAATGGAACCCTTTGAGGTGATGTGGATCAAGCTATGACGCCTTATTCCATGCATTCGATCAATTGCTGCAGGTCTGTGACAACCAGGTCCGGTTCAAGATTTCTGCAGCGATCATCATCTCTTCTCCACTTGAGGGAGCGCTCATCACCAGCAAACAGGGCTGTCTTCATGCCAAGCGCCGAGGCCGGATAGATATCTTTGAGCATGTCGTTGCCTGTATATAAAACCGATTCCGGGGTGGCATCGGGGAAATGGCCCTGCAGTTTTTCCAGGAACCTCTCATAAAATACCAGTGATGGTTTTTTCAGGTTCTCTTCGAAGGACCAGTGCAGTAAAGAGCGGTTAAATCCCATCTCATCCAGGCTTCTGCCGGCAAGAGCTTCAAAGGCAACGGGCGTATAAAATTGTGAATTCGAAATTATACCCAGTTCAAAATTCCCGGCAGAAATCGCATCGATCGTCTCATCCAGGTGAGGCATCGGCCAGACAGGATTCATCCGGACTTCAAACTCAACAGCAAACCGCCGGGCCAATTCAAGATCAGGCTGACTGTTGATATAGCCGTTTGCCTTCAATGATTGCAGAACGTCCAGCCATACCTGTTCAATGACAGGCTCAGGTGTTTCAAAACCTTCATCGGTCAGCCATTGGCAATGTTCATCAACCGTTTGGTCATAGAAATCAAAACCTTTCATGGCGGTTTTTTCATCAGACGCCAGCCCGCATGACTCCAGAGCTTGTTGAAAAGCGTTGATATCCTGTGAGTCCTCATCGATTCCGATATCCCCTACGCCGGATATGAAAAGAGTTCCGTAGAAGTCGAAAATCATAAAACGGATCCCCGCCAGTTTTTTTAATCTGGGCTCTGTACCGGTTGGAACCGGAGTCAGGGGCCCGGCTAGCGCTTTGAATCGTTTTTTCAGGAGATTGACTTTGGATTCCATCTCACTTTTTCTTCTTGAGCGGCTTCTTGAATTTTTTCCTGTATTCATCGATTTCGATCATCGGCGGCCGCTCATCTTCAATGATTTCCATCTCCAGCTGCCGATATTGCTCTTTCTGAACCTGAAATTGGCGAAGGATGGTTTCATGCTCCGCCTTGTCGAAGATATCAAGCGCTTTGGCTCGTTTAATAAAGGTTTGTAAGATGCCGAAAGCCATCTTTCCGAGTGCCTGGGTCGGCTTGTTCTCATGAACACGCTTGTCCAGATCGGTTTGGGCAAATGCCTCCAGGCCGAATTTATGGTGGACATCAATCAGGTGGGAGGTTTCCACTCCATAGCCGATCGGGAAATAGATCTGTTCGAGAACTTCCCGCCGGACGGCATATTCGCCTGAAAGCGGCTGGATGATGGACGTGAGCTCCGGAAAAAAGAGGGAAAAAAGTGGCCGGACCAGGATCTCTGTCACCCGTCCGCCACCCGATGCCCGGACGTTGCCGGAAAAGGCAAGCGGCCGGTCGTAAAAAGCCTTCACATATTTAACCTCTTCCCTGAAAATAAGAGGGGCAACCAGGCCGTACACAAAACGGGGATGGATATTGCTGATATCCGCATCCACATAAACAATGATATCCCCCTTCAGCTGATAGATTGCTTTCCAGAGATTTTCGCCTTTCCCTCTTTTTGGCTCCAGATCCGGCAGGATGTCGCTTGCCAGGTAGGTATCGGCCCCGAAATTCCGGGCTACCTCAAGGGTATTATCATCGGAACCGGAGTCGATAACCGCTATCTCATCCAACAGGGGGTAACGGTTGACCAGTTCGGAGCGAAATAATATCACCTCTTTACCGATTGTCTTCTCTTCGTTAAGCGTTGGAAGACAAAGCGATATCGTCAGGCCTTTTTTTTCTTTTTCTTCTACAAGTTGTTTTAAATCCCAAAACTGGGAATGATGATACGTATTGGAATCGATCCATTTTTGAATATCAATCACAGTATCCTCCGTCGATTGCAAGTAATGTTCCGATGATTTGGGTTATGCCTTTGTAAAGCGGATCAATTTTGATGGTTTCATTTTTTTCATGAAGGTGATCACCTGTACTCAGGCCTAAGGTCAGAGCCGGAATTTTTTTGTCAATCAGAGCCGACAGTTCGGAAATACTCGGTGCCAGCCGTGGCTCAAGGCCAAGTTCATTCAAAATGCTGCGTGCGCACCGGGTGAGCGGGTGGGAAAACTCGATGCCGCCGGGACTTCGCCGTGCGAAAATATCGACATTGACGTGATCGCCCATTTTGGAGGAGACTTCAATGCCGATCTCTTCAATACGTTCACCGATTTCGTCGACTACTTTTTGCGATTCCGAGCGAACTTCAAAACCGAGGGTCGATTCAAGTGCTATGGTGTCAAAGGAGGTGCCTCCTTCAATGGATCCCATGACAATACTGGTGCGGGGCCTTTTCGGCAGGCGGATATCGTTTATTTTGTTGATTACCTCATTAAGAGTCAGTATAGCACTTGCATCACCAAACCTCGACCAGTCGTACGCTTCAGGTACCTTACAGGTAATCTCTCCGCGCAACATGCCGATCGAACTGTAGCTCAGTCGGCCCAGCTCAACTCCTTCGAGGCAGATCGCGGATTGAATATTGAACTTATTGTTCTCCAGGAAAAACCGGATGCCATGCAGATCGCCGCGGCCCAGGGTCTTGACCCCTGCAAGGAGTACCAGGTTGCTTTTCAGTTTTATTTCAAGTTCTTCCAGGATATAGGGAATGGTGGCGAGAATGGCTGTGCCCAGGCTGTTGTCGGCTACCCCCGTGCCGGTAATGGAATCGGTGTTGACCTGCATGGTATGATCCACTTTCTCATTGAAAACAGTATCGGAGTGAGCACACAATAGAATACTTTGATCATCATCAGAGCCGGGCAGTACACCGATGCCGTTACCCGCCTCATCAGTTGAACATTCCGTTAGTCCTGCTTCATTAAACCGATCCAGGATGAACTGAACCCTTCTTTCCTCCCTGAAGGTGGGAGCGGGAATCTCACCGATCATGACAAGATTGGCAAGCAGAATTTCGCTCATTCCTCTCAGTTTATTCTCTATCTTTGGAAGTTGTTGGAAAACCGACTTAATATTTTTGGCAGCCACCGCTTTAAATTAAATTTATTTAGATAGTTTGACGTTGACGACCCGTAACTTAATTAATAATTGTCACATTTTGTAGAAAATTACCTGCACATACTAGTGTTACTACCACTAAATTATTATTGAAAAAATATGAACTAAATTACTAGAAATTAAAACTTTGCGCACATAACGCTTTGCGGTAAGTACACTGGTGATATGTCAGCCAACCTTATGCGGGGCCAAATCCCTTCGACTTACCCCACAACACATGGTTGACACAACACTCCGGGTAGAGCGGGGAAGTAACGAACTGCTCTGCACGGTAGCATGATTCCGGATATGGACAATAGAGACTATATTGATATTCGGTTTGCCGCTGATCATAGCATCAATTAGATTTATCCCAAAGCTGTTATTTTATTTACCGTCCGGCCAACCGGCCATCCGGGGCACGGCCAGTGGATGGGGATTATTGGCACAATGATAAATCAGGGTTTGAAAAATATTTGTTGTAACCAATTTGCAAATGAGTCGTCCTATTACCAGAGAAAAGATCTCTGGTGCCGAATTAGAATCTTTTTTTAACATTTATGACAGGTACAAAGAACTGGCCGGATGAAGAACACGGTCTGATTGAACAAATATTGAATGGCCAGGCAGATCGTTTCAGAATACTGGTGGACAGGTATAGTCCGATGGTATTTCATATAGTGCGTGGTTTTGAGAAGGATGATGATGAGGTCAGGGAATTGGCGCAACAGATCTTTGTCAAGGCTTTTGAAAAACTTGAAAGCTTTAACCAAAAGTCGAAGTTTTCATCCTGGCTTTACAGTTTGTCTATGAACCATTGCAGGGACTATGCCAAAAATGTGCGAAGGCAGAATAGCCGGTTTAGTGAAATGGATGACGATCAGCTGCAGGCCCGAATGAGCGATTCATCAGACCCCCACAGGGATCTGGAGAAAAAACAGGCCGCATCAATCATGATTGAAGGAATTGAAAGACTGAAATCCGAATACTCGGAGCCGTTGCTGATGAAATATCGCGATGGCCTCAGTTACAATGCAATGTCAAAAAGGCTGGGTGTTTCCGTGAGTGCGCTTAAAGTGCGGGTACACCGGGCGCGGACTGAATTGAAAAGTATCATTGAAAATCAACAGGATCAGATATGAGTGAAAAAAGTAATAAGGAAGAGATCTTGAGAAGTTTTATAGACGGTGAACTCTCCGAAGAGGAGGAAATCAGGGCTCTGCATCAGATTGCCGAGGATCCCGACATGCGTGACATGCTCCGGTTTGAACGCTCGCTGTTTTTCACCCTGCAAAATTATCAGTCCGATTCCCCGCAGGTACCGGCGCATTTTGCCGACAGCGTGATGGATAAGATTGAAGAGAAAAGGACCGAAGAGCCGGTTGAGTCCATAGAAGAGACGCCGGTATTTGAACGATTTAAAAAAATACTGGAAGAGGCATTGGCCCCGAGACATGTCTCCTTCAGGCCGGTCTGGGTGTTGGCTTCTGTGCTGATCATCGGTTACCTGACGTTTACGCTGCCCGCAGGCCAGGTGATGGACCCGGGGCTGATTAGCCAGGTCGATGAAACGCAAACGCACCAGATGGTTACACAGCAGGAAGAAAAAGTTTGGGTTCGATTTGTCTATTTCGACGATGAAGCTGAAAACATTTCGGTTGCCGGCGACTTCAGCGACTGGGAACCGGTGGAACTGACCCGGGAGGTTTCCGGGGATAAACAGGTCTGGACCGGTATGATTCAGGCCACAAGGGGTGAACAGCGATATATGTTTGTAAAAGATGATGAAGAATGGATCACAGATCCGTTTGCGGAAGTTCAGCGGGACGATGGATTCGGCAATAAAAACGCTGTGATTTACCTATGATCAAATGGATGGCAATTATGTGCAGTTTCATGTTCATACAACAAGGTTATACCCAGCAGCTGGAGGGGTATCTTTCCGTTGATTCGCGGACGGGCTATTCAACTAATACACTGCTTACCCCGTTTTTTGGCGAATGGGACCGGTCATCACCTTCCAGTTACGGATACATTTCCCCGATGGGAATGCTGATGTTTTACACGGGCGGCCTCTCGGTTGAAGCTGCCGGCGGTGGTGTTTTCGAAACGTTTACAGGCGACAGGCAAAATCTGTTTGGCGGGTATGGATTGATGAATGCCCGTTACCGGATCACTGATTCATTCTCGGCCGGTATTGAGTCCGGCGGGAGCACAATTTCCACTTCCTTTGATCGGTCCATGTACTGGGCACAGCCGGTTTTAAGCTGGTCGCCAACACTTTTTACCCGGGTGAATGCGAGAATCGGATCCTCATTCAGATCCTACGGAAATGCTGCAGCCGGGGAAGCAGATGAGGAAACAAACGGACAGGAAGACGAAGTTGCCGGCCGGACCCGGTTTGATCTTTATGGCCTGGAAGTTGAGACCTGGCCGAACTTCAGTTGGAAAATACAGGCTGGCCTCTATGGTGACCTGAGTGCCCCTGCGGATAATCTGAGCCTGGCCGGATCGGTTGAACACCGGGTTAACAACAGCCTCAGACTGGCGGCGAGGGCGGGTATGGATCAATACAAATTTCAGTTTGCCACGCAAAATGGAACGGGAGGAGGCCCGGGTGGCCCGGGTGGCCCGGGCGGTCCGCCGATTGGCGGCCCGCCGGGTACGGGTAACGGAACAGTCGTGGTCGAAGATACGGATCGCATATTCAGGATCGGAGTATCGGCCAACTATCAGGTTCATCGTAATGTGACGCTATTTGGCATTGCGGATCAGTTGAGACTGAATTCTTCCGTCTCGGATGAATCCATTCAGGATTACCAGTTATCTGCCGGAGTGAGGTTTACGATCCGCCCCTCTTTCGGTGGTGGTACAAAAGCCGAACCGGATTGGCGCACCAACGGCAGCCAGGTTTTGAGATTGAAAATCAATTATTCCGGTGACGGCCAGCTCTACCTGATCGGCGATTTTAATGATTGGGAACATCCCGGCGTGCCGTTGAGCAGGCAGGACTCCCGTCGGTATGTGGCCCAGCTTTCACTGGATCCGGGAGCATATGAATACAAGATTTTGCTGATTGAAGGTGATGAAGAAACATGGATAGATTTTACAGATGAAACAATCACCGTCAGGGATGGATTTGGCGGTGAAAACGGATTGATCATAATAGAATAAAGAATGAATAAAATGACATCAACAGACAAAAAAAGGCTTAAAATCTGGCCGATGATTTTCTTATTCCTGTTTGCGCCTTTAACAGGTATGGGGCAGGATCAGACGCTGGATGAACTGATTCAAAAGGCGAGGGATGCCGGCATTGAACAGGCCCGGATCGACGATCTGCAAAACAGGGCTGCCAACCGGGGTATGTCGAGTGAACAGCTGGCTTTGATTCTTGAGCCGGCGGTTGCGCTGGCCGAGCAGAATCTGCCAAGTGACATGATCTTTCAAAAAGCGATGGAAGGCATTGCCAAAGGCGTCCCCGGTGAGCGGATGGCGCCGGTTCTGCAAAACATCCGGCAGGGAACGGAATCGGTGGTTCCCGTGGTCAACGACTGGGTAGACCGTGAATCGGTGGGACAGATGATTGCGCAGTCGGGTGAGCGTTTTGACCGGGAGAGTTTCCGTGAGCAGATGATGAATGTCAGCGCAAAAGCCGTATCCCAGCAGGTGGGCCTGGACCTGGTGCAGGATATACTCAATACCATGGGTGAGGAAGGTGTGATGA
>SKRC01000312.1 GCA_007118695.1 Balneolaceae bacterium
CGGTCTTCGGTCTTCGGTCTTCGGTCCAAAAAAACTTTTCACTATAAATCCGCATGTTAGAGTCTAAAATCCTTAACACTATAAGAATCAATAAATTGGAATTCCTGATGACAATTCCGGGTTTGTCACATCGCTACAGCGCGCCGGGCCTGCAAATCAGGGCGGTAAGATAGTATTTTCGATCATTAAAATTGTACCCGCCTGAACCGCTTGCACCCGGGTCTCCCACCGGCCGGGACATCCTATTCGCTGCAAATTGCCGCACTTCGCTGTAATTTGCCGCAATTTACCGCACTTCACCGCATTTCACTTCAACCCAAAATTGTCATTAAAACGTTTAAGCGCCCTGCTATGATCGTGAAAAATGACCGGTGACCGAAGACCCGGGACCGCTGACTAGTGATCTCGTCCTCCATCCCCCGTCCCCCGTCTGCGGTCTTCCGTCCTCACGACAACTGTTTGATGATTTCATCGCCGATGGACAGGGCTGCCGTGGCGGCAGGGCTTGGAGCGTTCAGCACGTGTACTTCCCGTTCGGTTTTTTCAAAATGAAAATCATCCAGGATCTCCCCGCCGGGTGTCAGTGCCATGGCTCTCACGCCGGCCGGGGAAGGCCTGAGGTGTTCAAGCCGGATACCGGGTATCAGCTTTTGAAGCTGCCGGAGAAACGCCCGTTTTGAAAAAGACCGGTAATATTCATCCAGCCCCATTCGCCAGTGTTTGCCGGCCATCTTCCAAAAGCCGGGAAAGTTCACCGTTTCGATGGTTTCATTCAGATCAAAAGAGAGTTTTTCATACCCTTCCCGTTTGAAGGCAAAGACCGCATTGGGCCCGCATTCAACACCTCCGTGAATCATCCGGGTGAAATGGACCCCCAGGAAAGGGAAATTCGGGTTGGGAAGCGGGTAAATGAGGCCGCGCACCCAGTGATCCACTTCCGGGATGAGCTCATAATACTCGCCCCGGAACGGCACGATCTGAACGGGTGATCGCACGCCGGCCGACCGTGCGACATGATCGCTGTAGAGCCCGGCACAATTGATCAGGTACCCGGTTTCGTACGTTTTGCCGGCCGTATGCACCTCAACCGATTCCTTTCTCCGATAGATTCCATTCACCCGGGCATTGAACGCAATGACGGCGCCTTTGTCGCGAATCAACCTTTCCAGGGCCTTGCTGACGCCGACAAAATCGACAATCCCGGCGCAGGGTACATGCAGAGCCCGGATGCCCGCCGAACGGGGTTCCAGCTCCCGGATCTCCTCCGGGCCGATCCTGGAGAGCCCTTCAATGTTGTTTTCCACCCCCCGCCGGTAGATGTTCTCCAGCCGCGGCAACTCATCCTCGCCGGTTGCCACGATGATTTTTCCGCACAACTCATAGCGCACGCCCTGCTCCCGGCAAAAGTCCACCAGTTGATGGCGCCCGTCCACGCAATTCCTGGCGCGGTAGCTGCCTGGTTTGTAGTAAATCCCCGAATGGATCACCCCGGAGTTGTGTCCCGTTTGATGGGCAGCAACACGCGGCTCCTTTTCCAGGACCAGGACACGTGCCTCCGGGTAGGCGGACATCAGCTTATATGCAGTAGCCAGGCCAACGATGCCGGCTCCCACAACTGTAAAATCAAAATTCATGCGAAAAATGCCATCTGCGAGTTTTTATGAAGCGGGCAATATATGAATTTCGCCCATCGAATCGGTAATCATAACAACCCGGCAGTATTTCCGTTAAATTCTAAGGTGGTTTAATTCCCCGACCCCGTCCCGAGCGCCTTCGGGATCGGGACGGGGTCGGGGCCGAAGAGTAAAAAATTGAAATCAGATTGATACTCCGATGACTCTGCATCGGGGTAGTTCATTTGAAGTGAGAGAAGCATTCAACATTTTTGATGAATAGTGTTATCTTATGATGCTCTGTACTTATTAATCCAATTTTTCATGAAGAAACTGATCATACTCCCGTTATTAATATTTGTGATAAGTGCCTGTTCGCAGGAGGGCGAGCAGACAACTGATCAACCGGCCCCGCAAGGCCAGATGGACGACATCGACTACGCCGGTGTGATTGAAGAAGCTGTATTTACCGATTTGGATGGCAATGAGGTAACCCTGGAAGATTTCAGGGGGAAGGTGCTTGTCATCGATTTCTGGGAGACCTGGTGCGGGCCATGCCTGCAGGTGTTTCCCTCTTTCCAGGATCTGAGGGAGGAGTATCCCGATAATTTTGCCGTGCTTGCAGTAACCCTCGGGATGATGGAAGGCCCGGAGGATGCCAAATCATTTAAAGAAGAACACAACTACGACTTTCATTTTCTTTATGACGAATATAACATCTCGGATCAACTGGGAATTTTCAGTATTCCCTTCAAGATGTATATCGACCCCGACGGCAAACTGATTCGCCATGAAATCGGTTCAAGAGGCCGTGAAGGGGATTATAACAGTGCAAAATCTGTAATCTCCGAATATTTCGATTAGATTTGAATCGAAAAAAAACTTTCGGAAGAAATAACAAGCAGTTTGAAACATTTCGGCTGCAGATCTTGTTATTTCGGTAACGTTCGTAAAATTTTAAGTGAAATATTAACCAAATATCGACACCAATTAACCTTATGCCACAAGTAGAAAAACTACCATACAAAGTTAAAGACATATCACTGGCCGAGTACGGGCGAAAAGAGATTCGTCTTGCGGAAGCTGAAATGCCCGGGCTGATGGCACTGAGAGAAGAATACGGAGAAACAAAACCCTTGAAAGGTGCCCGCATTGCCGGCTGTCTGCATATGACCGTACAGACCGCGGTACTGATCGAAACCCTGCTGGAACTGGGGGCTGATGTTCAGTGGTCTTCCTGCAATATCTATTCAACGCAGGATCATGCCGCTGCCGCAATTGCAGCTACAGGATGCCCGGTTTATGCCTGGAAAGGGATGAACGAGGAAGAATATGACTGGTGCATCGAGCAGACACTGTTTTTTGAAGACGGCAAGCCGCTTAATATGATTCTCGACGATGGCGGCGACCTGACCAATATGGTGCTCGACAAGTATCCGGAGCTGACCGAGGGTATCCGTGGTATTTCCGAAGAGACGACAACCGGAGTGCTTCGCCTTTATGACCGAGTGAAAAAAGGCACCCTGCCGGTTCCGGCCATTAATGTCAATGACTCGGTGACCAAATCGAAGTTCGACAACAAGTATGGCTGCAAGGAGTCCTGTGTGGATGCCATCCGCCGGGCTACCGATGTAATGATGGCCGGCAAAGTTGCCGTTGTAGCCGGATATGGTGATGTCGGCAAAGGGTCGGCTGCCTCCCTGCACGGGGCCGGAGCGCGTGTGATTATAACGGAAATCGATCCGATCTGTGCCCTCCAGGCAGCCATGGACGGATACGAGGTAAAGAAAATGGTGGATGCCGTCAAGGAAGCCGATATCGTGATCACGGCAACCGGCAACAAGGATATCCTCACCGGTGAGCATTTCAAGGCGATGAAAGACAAGGCGATTGTTGGCAACATCGGCCACTTTGACAATGAAATTGACGTCAAATGGCTCAAGGAGAATGCCGAAGAGGATAACATCAAGCCGCAGGTGGATCTGTTCAAACTCAAAGATGGCAAGGAGATCATCCTGCTCTCGCAGGGACGGCTGATGAACCTCGGCAACGCCACCGGCCATCCCAGCTTTGTGATGAGTAACAGCTTCACCAATCAAACCCTGGCCCAGATGGCTCTGTGGAACGAAGATTTTGAGGTTGACGTGCATGTACTGCCGAAAGACCTCGATGAGAAAGTAGCCCGGTTGCACTTGGAGAAAATCGGTGTGGAGATCGACGAACTGACCGAAGATCAGTCGGAATACACCGGTATCCCCAAAGAAGGCCCCTTCAAGCCGAATCACTACCGGTATTAATATCCGGCCATTTTAGTATAGAAATGACATCATAAGCAGGAGCTGAACACACACCCGGAGGCCACCCGCCTCCCGGGTTCAGTCTCCACGCTGGTCGGGAAGTCTCTGCACTCAGCCTGTATTCGCTTCGGTACTTCATATAGTGAAAAGGCAAAAGTGAAATAAAGGAGCTAAGCGGTAGCGGAACGAAATATCCCCCGAAACCTTGTGGGAGAAAGGTTTACGCGTACAGATCTAATTGTCTCCCCTCGATGGGGAGACAATTGAAGAGCGTCCAGCGCTTCAATTTGTGGGGTGTTCTGTAAAGGCACTCAGATACATGGAATTCATTTAACCACCTCTGTCGATACCTGTGAACACCCCTCACGATCAATCGGGAACAATCCGATTGATCGATCTCCCCTCAAAGGGGATACCTCTTCACCTCATTTTGCTCCACTCAACCTTCATGTATCTAGTTCCCGAAGGCGGTCGGTAAATCGCTGCGATTACATGCATCTTGTATCCTGTATCTCCTGATAATGCTTCATATCAGTCATTTGTGAACAAATCCTGAACTCATCTCGATACCACTATTCAGTATATTGTATCTTGTATCTCCTAAAAACGCTTCTATACAATCAATCGAGTGCAAGTTCTGAATTCGTTTCAAGCCACCGAATCAGCTCACCGGTCACCTCGTCGCGATTCGTCTCATTCAGCATCTCGTGCCGGCCATCTTCATAGAGCTTTACCGTCAGGTTTTCGACTCCCGCCTCCCTGAGCAGTTGGGCCAGTTCTTTGACGCCCTCCCCCATATCCCCGAAATGATCTTGGGTGCCGGAAAACAGATAAAACGGAATATCAGGATCTATTTGTTTGATATTTTCCTTCTTGTGGGCCGTTCGTATACCATTAAAAAAGCTTTTGTAAAACGAATAACTGCAGGTAAATCCACAGGCGGGATCGTTTATGAATTTGTTAACCTCATGATAATCGCTTGTCAGCCAGTCAAACGGAGTGCGGGCCGGCTTGAAATGGCTGTTGGCCGGGCCGAAAATCAGCCTGTTGATCAGCGGGCTTTTTGCGGACCGGCCAAATATCAGGCCAAGCAGTCCGGCCAGCAGTGCTCCTTCTCTCAACAGGCCCGGCCTGGGTGAAAGGGATCCCGACAGGATGACCCCGTCGGGTTTGATCGGGTAGAGCTGAAGCGCCCTGAGCACGATGGTTTCTCCCATGCTGTGGCCCAGCAGAAAGCGCGGCAATTCGCCATACCGCTTCATCATCTGCAGATAATGAGTGTGCACATCATCGACCATCAGGTGATAGCCGTCGTTTCCGGCGATGTGTCCGCGAAACACCCGTTCGGTATTTCCGTGGCCGCGGTGGTCATGGGCCGTAACGGCAAATCCCTCCTCCGTCAGCTGTTCAGCCACTCTCCGGTATCTGCCGGCGTGTTCGGCAATGCCGTGCACAATCTGAACAACACCCCGGGGTTCCGGGATTTCCGGTTCCCAGCGATACGCACTGATCGCCTTTCCACCCTTCCCGGAAAAAGTATGGGTTGATGATTTCATGCCTGACGATACGAAACGGCAGCAAGAAAACCCAAGTGAATATCGAATATTGAACAAGGAACCGCAGAATGATGAAGTGGGGACACTTCGACATTCAATATTAAATATTCGATATTCTGCGGTTCGTCAGTTTTCCAGGTTGAACCCGGCATCGAGGGCCCGTTTGATCCGGTCGCGCGATTCTATCAGGTGCGCCCTGGTGTAGGCGTCAAAATCGTATGTAGGTGGCGTCAGGCGCAGCTCGAGCCGCTCATGCAGATCCTGCAGGGTGGCCCTGGCCACAGCCCGGGCATCAGCAGGAGTGCCCGACGGGGCGTCCCTCACAATACGGATCATCTCATCGAGATGGGCCCGCTGCAGGTCGCGGCGGATGCTCGGAATATTGCCTCCCGGAGCAGTCCACGACTCCTCCCAGGCTGCCTCCGTCACTGTTTCCATCAACTCGGGAATGGTCACCGTGTTCTCCGCCCCGAATTTGGCTTCCGTATCGCGGATACGCTCCAGGCGCACCGGGTGCAAAAGCTGGGTCAGGAGGCTGGTCTGAACGCCAAGCTGGGTCTGGTGCAGCGGAAAATCAATCCGGCCCTGCCAGGTATTGGTCACTCCCCAGTGGCTCCAGCGGTTGGCACCGAACATCTGATAGACCTCCTGCGGGACCTCAAAGGCATCCGCCGAAAAGGCGTAATTGACAATCGTATTCAGTGCCTCTTCCTGCCGCTCGCGGGGCACCGGTTCAAACGGCATGCGCCCGCCCGGGTCGCCCACATGATCCCTGTACTGGTACTGCCCACCGATGTATTTTACGGTCGGTGCAATGGCGCGCGCATACTGGAAAAAGATGCTTTGAAACAGGTCCGATACTTCGTAATAAGGCATATTATCGTCCAGGGCGATCTCCGGGAGTTCGCTGAACATCCCGCGGATCATATCGGCCCGGTCGCGGCCCCAGGCCAGCGGGTCCTCGCCAAGGCTGAATACGTTGATGCTTGGGTCGATAGCACCCGGTCCCCTGGCGTCTTCATCGGTGCCGTAGGCATGGCCCGGTTCGGCTGCCCGGCGTGCGATTTCTTTGGCCTTGTCATCATCGGGTGAGTAACCGAAGTTGATGGCCCACCTGTCGTAACTGCCCACCCCCGTGTTGTAAAAATGGCCGTGTTCATCGCTGTCGGGGGCAATATTTGGCGAGGGATAATCCATGACAGAGCTGTACACCCCGTGCTCGCCCGTCCATTCCCTGTCGTGAAGTTTGTCCATGGGCGTATCCGTGGACGACCGGAAATTGTGGCGCAGACCGAGTGTATGGCCTACTTCGTGCATGGTCACCCATCGCACCGCCTGGTTCACATACTTGTCGGGCATCGGCTCGCCTGGTCTCATCAGCCCGTTTGACAGCAGCGATGCCCGCATCAGGTTGGCCTGTGTTCCCATTTCGGTATAGAACGACTCTGTTTTGATGCCCTGCATCATCGCCTCCAGCTCATCGTCATCGACCGTGTAGATTTCACTGATGGCCTTGTGCGGCTCCACCATATCCCGGTAGGTGTTGCGAAAACCCAGGAACATATTGGCTTCATAGAGCTGGTCGGAGTCCAGGAATTCCCCGGTACGCGGGTCAACGACCGACGGGCCGATCGCGCCGTATCCCGGCTGGTCCGATACATTCCAGCGCAAGGTGGGGTAGCGGATGTCCCCGGCCTCGGCGGTATCCGGCAGCATCTCGGCCTGAACGGCATTGCGGAATCCGGCCTCTTCAAATGCATCACTCCACGCTTCAACACCCTCCTTCATGGGTGCCCGGTAGCGCTCCGGAATGGTGTTTTCCAGGTAGTAGACGATCGGCTTTTTCGGGTCGCACAAACCGTCGGCGCCGGGATCGCCGTCGCACTCCAGCCGCCATCGGTTTATGTAGCGGCGAAAAAATTCTTCATCCGTATCGGTAAAATCCTTGTGTACGGTCATAAAATAGCCCACGCGGTCGTCGGCCATCCTCGGGGTCATCGGCTCCTCCGGCAGTTTGGCCATCGAGTAGAAGATGGAAACGGGGATAAACCGGTGGTCGGCCACTGATCTCGGGCCCGACTCCTCCTGGTTTCTGAAGGTCAGTTTTGCCTGCACGTTGGCATTTTCCGGGAAAGATTCGATCAGTTCAAGGTGGCTGCGTCCCCGGTCGAACGTTGCCCGTCCCGGTTGGCCCGGCCGCGTTGATACGGCTCTTTGCACCCGTTGGCTGATATTGGAGAGGTCGCCCACGAACCAGTTATAGACATTGACCAGCATCACGCCGTCGCTGTTTGTCGCTTCGATACTGGCCGTCTCCAGCACCGATTCACCGTAGGTCAGGTCCACCGCCCTGGCCTGCGGGGTACCTTCCTCGGCCGTGTAGCGGTGGGGTTTGTTGACCAGGAAAATTTTGTTTTCCCTCTTTTGAAGGGCCACAATTTCCGATTCAAAAATGTTAAGCATTGTGCCGCCATAGAGGCCGGCCGCCCCGATGCCCCGGGCGATCTTGAAGTTCAGAATAAAATCCTCATCCAGTTTTTCTTCCGGTACGGCCAGAAAAAGCTTGTCGTCTTTTTGATAAAAATCCAGGAAGCCCTCGGCTTTTTCGGCATCCTCGATCAGGCTGTTGAATTCTTCATCATTTTCGTCGTTTCCATTGTTGTCCTGGGCTATCAGGGCCACTGGTAGCAGCAGGAAAGCGAAGAGTAGGAGTGTTATACGTCTCATAGCAAAAGCGTTGAATGGTCTTTTTTTCTGCTTGGTTTTATTAGAACATACGAAACAGATTCTGAAATGTTTTTTAAAAGTTGTAGATACCTTATCCCAACAGGTAACCGACCGATTTGGGTTGACGGAGGAGCCACCCGGTGAGGCTGTAGCGCGGCACGCGGGTCGGCAGCACTTCGTGTTCGATGGTATCACTTTTAAAAAGGACCAGCCGGTTTGCGACCGGCTCTATGAGCAATTCCCGGTCCTTTTTATAGGCTTTCAGCTCTCCGCCGTCGCCCGGCTTCCAGTATTCATTGAGGTAGATCAGCACGGTGATCTGCCGGTTGGAGCGCTCCTTAAACTGATCCAGGTGCCGTTTGTAGAAGCTGTTGGGCGGGTATTTGGCCAGATGAAATTCCGATCCGGCCAGGCTTAGAAAACAGTATCGTTTGAGTTTTTCAGTGAGCTCATCCATCAACTGAAAGAACGGTTTGAG
>SKRC01000123.1 GCA_007118695.1 Balneolaceae bacterium
CAAGGATTCGGAGGTACTGTTTAATAAATTGAAAGAGGCTGATTTCCGGGTTACCCTTGTGGATGGTGAGGGAAAACTTGGCCCGGTGAAAGTCATTTTTACTGTTGCTCCGCGCAGACGCTGGCAGGAATTAACTGAAATGATCAAATTGTATGCGCCGAATTCCTTTTATTCGGTTGAAGATGTGCGCTATTCATCCATGCTGGAGGAAAACCAGGTCGCCAATCAGGACCTGGTGACCCGAATGCTGAAACTAAAAAAGAGCATTTGACCCGGAACTGTAGTTGACAATGTGGAACAGGTTCCGTTGATTGTACCTTTTATTTTAATCCAAAGAAAGTTTTTTACGGAAAGGCGGGTAACAGGAAGTCAATGATGAATACTTTTTCGGGTGATCTTCTTGCACATGGCAACCATGGTACATGGCAACTTTAAACAATATTACGGCGGAGCCATCAGGGTATCCGTCAGCGATTAGTTCGAAGATGTTATCCGATCCGGAGAGCCGGGGAGTTCAACCCGTTTTGGTAAGAACCCGGGATAAACAGTAACCAATTATCTGACTAATGGGAAAGCATGTGATATTTTTCTGGGCGGTAACGGCTGCGCTCGGTGGGTTCCTTTTTGGCTTTGATGTGGCCGTCATTTCGGGAGGGGAGCAAAATATTCAGGATCTGTGGGATCTCAGCGATGTGATGCTGGGACAAATGGTGGCCATGGCTTTGTATGGAACGATTATCGGGGCTTTGTTCGGCGGGATTCCTGCTCAGAAATGGGGTCGGAAAATCACCATCATCTGGATTGCCGTGCTGTTTTTGATTTCGGCGGTCGGCTCAGCGCTGGCCCCGGATGTATATACCCTTATGTTTTTCCGGTTTATTGGCGGACTGGGTGTCGGAGCTTCATCGGTCGTTGCGCCCATGTATATTTCGGAAATAGCTCCGGCCGACAAACGCGGACGCCTGACGGCACTGTTTCAGTTTAACATCGTGCTGGGGATCCTGATAGCTTATTTTTCAAATTATCTGATTGGCACTGAACATCCCGAGTCATGGCGATGGATGCTGGGTGTGGAAGCTGTGCCGGCACTGTTGTTCCTGATTATGATTTTCTTTGTACCGGAAAGCCCCAGGTGGCTGATTGTTGCCAAGGGCAGGGTGGAGGAGGCCCGGGAAATCCTGTACATCGTTAATCCCGAAGAGGCAGACGCCTCGGTTCAGGCCATCCAGGCAAGCGATAAAGAGCCCGGCAGAGCTGCAAAACTAAAGGAATTTTTAACCAAACATTATAAATTCCCGATCTTCCTGGCGTTTATATTCGCCTTCTTCAACCAGATGTCCGGCATCAATGCAATCATCTATTTTGCCCCGAGAATTTTTGACCTGACCGGTATGCCGGCCGATGCCGCACTGCTCTCGACGGTAGGAGTCGGAGTGGTCAATCTTGTATTCACGATGATTGGCCTGGCATTGATCGACAGGTTTGGCCGACGTTTTCTGATGTATATCGGCTCATTCGGCTATATCTTTTCGCTGTCATATATCGCCTATGCCTTTTTTACCCAGACATTTACAGGGATTACGGTCCCTATTCTGATCTTTGTATTCATCGCTTCACATGCCATCGGCCAGGGAGCGGTTATCTGGGTGTTTATCTCCGAAATCTTCCCCAATTCAGTACGCTCGTTCGGGAATTCCCTTGGCAGCAGCACACACTGGATATTTGCAGCCCTGATCGCCGGTAATTTTGTCTACTTTGAAAGCCTGTTCGGAGGAGGCCCGATTTTTGCATTCTTTGCAGCCATGATGGTCTTGCAGCTTCTCTTTGTCTGGAAAATCATGCCTGAAAGCAAGGGTATTACTCTGGAGGAGATGGAAGTAAAACTGGGAATCGGTTCGGAAGTGCTGGAAGATGTCATCGATGCCGAGGCACCAGGGGAGGAATAATTACATGTCCCATTTAATGATCTGCCACCTCTGTTCTTACAGTACAGGGGGTGGATTTGTGCCCCTGGCCTTGCCGGATAAATCATTCAAATGAGGGCATGCGGGCTGACGGAAGTTGAAAGCAATAAATGGGAAAATCATTGGAACCAATATACTACCCCATTACGGTTACTACCAGTTTTCTGCTTCCACCCCGGTTTCTGTGCTCACACAGGTAGATGCCCTGCCAGGTACCCAGGTTGGGTCTGCCGTTGGTGATGGGAAATGTGACCGAATGGCCCAAAAGGGAACTTTTTATATGGGAAGTCATATCATCAGGCCCTTCCAGGGTGTGCTCAAACAGTGACACATCCTCGGGAACCATGCGGTTGAAATGGGTTTCAAAGTCACGGCGAACCGAAGGGTCGGTGTTCTCATTCAGGGTCAGCCCGGCGCTGGTATGTTTGATGTATACATGCATGATGCCACTCTTCACCTGGCTGAGCCCGGGCAGTTGACGCATAATTTCGTCGGTTATCAGATGAAATCCCCTGGATTTTGGGGACAATGTAATCTCCTTTTGAATGACAGCCATATGTGTAAATCTGTATATATGTTTTACGGGTTTACAGTAGAAAGAAAGCAACAGAACTGCGGTTAACCGAACAGGCCCTTGATGTCCCCGCCGTCGTGGCTGATGGTCTGACCCGTTACATAGCCGGCATGGGGTGAGAGCAGCCATGAGGCAAGCGATGCGAACTCTTCCGCTTTGCCAAACCGGCCCACAGGAATATCTTTTTCCATTTCCACGCGTGCCTGTTCGATCGAAATCTGCAGAGCTTCACTTCTTTTTTTGATCACCCGTTCTATTGCCGGGGTGTTGTGTGCTCCGGGGGCCATCACATTCACGGTAACACCATTTCCGGCCACCTCGGTTGCCAGTGACTTGGCAAACCCGACGACTCCAGCCCTGAACGAGTTGCTCAGGACCAGTGATGGTATGGGCTGTTTGATGGATTTGCTTTCCACAAACAATATCCGGCCATATCCCTGTTTCGCCAGTTGAGGGGCCAGGCGGAGGGTAAGGTCAATTTTCCAGCGCATCACCAGGTTGTAAGCCTTATCCCACTGCTCCATTTTCGTCTCCAGGGGTGTGCCGGCAGGCGGCCCGCCGGCATTGATGACAACCCCGTGAAGCTCTTTCCCGGCGGATTGTTTGAGGATGTTGTCGATTGCCGATGCTTTTGTTAAATCCGCCTCTACGATGTCGACTTGTCCTTTAAACCGGTCAGCAAATTCCTTCTTCAACAGCTCCCCACGTCGAGCAACCAGGATACAGTGTGCATTTTCTTTAAGTAGTGCGAGTGCTATTGCTTTTCCGAATCCGCTGCTTGCCCCGCAAACGATAAATCGTTGGTCGGTCAGTTTCAGGTCCATGGTACAGGGGTTTGATTTTATAGATTTAGCGTGTGTTTAATGGCTTTAGTGTCATGTCAACCATACTTATGTGGGGCTCCCGACATCATCTTGTCGGGATTCATTTTACGTCTGGATACTTTAAAAATATGCACGCAGCTATATCTATGCACATATTTTTCGCATTGCCAGGAGCAAAAATCCCTTCGACATACCCCGCAACGCATGGTTAACACAACACTATGGAAACTAAGGTGCACAAAGATAGTAATTGTGGTAATAAAGGTTTGTGGGCATTCGGGAAATTTACATGTGTGCTGCGTTGAAGTGCTAAGGCTTGATAATTCTGATAGAAGCCCAGGGACAATTCACTGCGCCATTTGCACTTCGCCTTGCCCGGAATCCGGAGCAGTCGGGCGTGAGCCCTGCCGGCCAGGAGAAATAATCATTATAAAGTATCGGAATGAGTAAATAAAACCGTAACTTGCGGAGCTGTAGATACAAATTTTCAAAAACCGGGTTTCCAGGCCGCTGAGGCCTTCCCGATTATACATTACAAGTTATAAAATGACACAAAATATCAGAAATATCGCCATTATCGCTCATGTGGATCACGGAAAGACGACATTGGTCGATCAGATGCTCAAGCAGAGCGGTACATTCAGAGAGAATCAGCAGGTTGAGGAGCGTGTGATGGATTCCAATGAACTTGAAAAAGAGAAAGGAATCACCATCAGCTCAAAAAATACAGCCATCCTTTGGAACGACACCAAAATCAACATCGTCGATACCCCGGGGCACGCCGACTTTGGCGGGGAGGTCGAACGCATCCTCAAAATGGTGAACGGGGTGATCATCCTGGTTGATGCGGCCGAGGGACCCCTGCCTCAAACCAAATTTGTCCTCAGAAAATCGTTAAAACTGGGGTATCAGCCCATTGTTGTGATCAACAAAATCGACCGCAAAGATGCCCGGCCGGATGCAGTGCTTAATGAAATTTTCGACCTGTTTGTGTCCCTGGACGCCTCGGATGATCAGCTCGATTTCCCGATATTGTATGCCGTTGGCATCCAGGGCATTGCCAAAAATGAACTCGAGGATGACAGCAGTGATTTGACGCCGCTGTTTGAAAAAATCGTGGAGCACATACCGCCTCCGGAGCAGGTGAGCGATGCTCCCTTTAAAATGCTGGTAAGCAGTGTTGACTGGAACGACTATGTGGGCAGAATCGCCGTCGGACGGGTGGAGCAGGGGACGCTGAAGGTGGGAAGCGATGTGGCCCTGGTGAAACGCACCGGCGAGTTAAAGGAAAAGGCACGGGCGACAAAACTTTATACCTTTACCGGTTTGAAACGCGATGCAGTAGAATCGGTCACGCCGGGCGATGTAATCGCCATGGCAGGGTATGAGAGCGTGGATATCGGCGATACACTTACAGTCGCCTCCGACATGACCCCCCTTGAGTATTACGACATCGATCAGCCCACCATGGCCATGTTTTTCCGTGTGAACAACTCCCCATTTGCCGGCCGTGAAGGCGATTATGTGACGTCGAATATGATCAAGGATCGCTTGGAAAAAGAACTTCGGGCCAACGTGTCACTGAAGGTGGAGCAGACGGAAAGTCCTGAAATTTATAAGGTATCCGGCAGAGGCGAACTTCAATTGGCCATCCTGACCGAAACGATGAGACGGGAGGGGTATGAATTTGCTGTTTCCCGTCCGGAAGTATTGATGAAGGAAGTTGACGGAAAACTGCAGGAGCCATTTGAAGAGGTTGTGATTGATGTTCATGAGGATTACAGCAACAAGGTGATTGACAATCTTCAGAAACGGAAGGGAATTATGACCTCCATGGTCCGCGAAGGGGAGAACAACAGGATTACCTTTCGGGTGCCATCCAGGGGATTGATCGGGTTCCGAAGTGAGATGCTGACAGAAACCCGGGGAACGGGAATGATGCATCAGCATTTCGACGGGTATGAAGATCATGCCGGGGAAATTCCTGGCAGAACCCGGGGGGCCTTGATTGCCCTTGAAAAGGGTGAGGTGACCGGTTACAGCCTGGAAGGACTTCAGGACCGCGGCCAGTTTTTCGTTAAACCGGGAGATTCGGTTTATGCCGGCCAGGTGGTTGGCCTGAACAACAGGAATGAAGACCTGGTGGTGAATGTGGTCAAGAAGAAAAACCTGACCAATCACCGTGCCACACAGACCTCAGATGCTGTGAAAGTTGCCCAGGAAAAACGCCTGAGCCTCGAGCAGTGCATTGAATTTATTGACCGGGACGAACTGCTGGAAGTGACCCCGGAAAGCTTGCGCATCCGCAAGCTGCACCTCGATCACAACGATCGAAAGCGGGCGGAGAAAAAGAAGGAAATGGCTTAACAGGCCTACAATTTCTCCACTGCCCGGTCGAGCCGCCGGAGGACGGTTTCCTTGCCGAGGAGTTCCATGGCGGGGAACAGGTCGGGGCCGAAGCTGAGGCCGGTGGTGGCGATGCGGAGCGGCATCATCAGCTTGCCGAAACCGACTCCCTTTTCATCAATCACTTCCTGAAGGGCAGCCTTTAACTTGTCTGCTTTAAAATCCTCCTCATCCCAGTCTTCGATTTTTTCCCGATAGGCCTTGACCAGCTCCGGGCTGTCATCTTTCCATTTCTTGAGGGTTTTTTCATCGTACTCTTGCGGATCCTCGAAGAAAAACCGCCCGAGGGTGGCGAATTCATCCACTTTGCTCACACGCTCTTTCATCAACGGAATCACTTGCTGCAGGTAGTCATCATCGATGCCGGAAACCCCGTTGCTGAAGGCAATCTCCTTTACGCGTTCGGCCAGTTCCCGGTCGGGCTTCTCGCGCATGTAATGCTCGTTGTACCACATCAGTTTTTTGTGATTGAAAACAGCCCCGCCTTTGCTGACCCTGTCGAGGGAAAAGATCCGGCAGAGTTCGTCGAGGGAGTGAATTTCACTGTCATCACCGGGGCTCCAGCCCAGGTAGGCCAGGAAATTGACCAGCGCTTCGGGTTCATAATGCTGCTTGATATATTCCTTTGTGTTGATTGGAATTCCTTCCTCTTCGGCTTTCCGCTTGGAGAGTTTGCCTCCCGAGGGGGACATGATCAGCGGCAGATGGGCCATTATCGGCGGTTCCCACCCGAAATACTGATAAAGCAGGATGTGCTTGGGTGTGCTGCTGAGCCACTCCTCACCACGGATTACATGGCTGATCTCCATCAGGTGGTCATCGACAA
Source organism: Balneolaceae bacterium (assembly GCA_007118695.1). GTDB lineage: Bacteria > Bacteroidota > Rhodothermia > Balneolales > Balneolaceae > SKRC01. The sequence goes on from SKRC01000123.1 coordinate 6,595, forward strand.
CATTGGCGAGGTGATAGGTCGGCATGCCGTCCGACTTAAGCAGCACCTGGTCGTCCAGCCCTTTGGTTTCAAAGGAAACGATACCGCGGATTTTGTCTTCAATCCGGACCGTCTCACGCCTGGGAACCTTTAACCTCACCACATAGGGAGTCCCTTCGCTAAGTTTTTTTTCAACTTCATCTTTCGGTAGCGTCAGGCTGTTTTTCATCGACTGACGTGTGATCGAGTCGTATTTCGGCGATGGATTCCCCGATTTTTCCAGGCGCTCGCGCATTTCGGTCAGCTCCTCTTCGGTGTCGAATGCGTAGTAAGCATGGCCGGATTCGATCAGCTGATCCGCATATTTTTTGTAAAGGTCCTTTCGTTCGCTCTGCCGGTAGGGGCCATATTCACCGCTATGATAGGGGCTTTCATCTATCTTGAAACCGCACCAGGTCAGGGAGTCGAGGATGTCCTGATCAGCACCTTCAACCGTTCGTTTCAGGTCGGTGTCTTCAATTCTCAGAATAAACTTGCCGTCTTTATGGGACCTGGCAAACAGGTAGTTATACAGGGCTGTCCGGAGGCCTCCGATATGGAGAAATCCTGTTGGTGATGGAGCAAAACGTACGCGAACCGTACTCGTCATGTAACTGATGTTCAATTAAAAATTTCAATTCTTTAAAAATAAGGCGAATTCAATTTGAAGGCTAATTATTTCTTGAAAAGGAGAAATCGTTATGGAACTGTCATCTTCCTCCTGTTTATCCCCAAAATTACCTACTTTCCATCAACCGGCCATCACAAATAGACACTTATGAAATCAACCCGTTTAATGGGACGTATCCCCAAAATAGTGCAGATTTTATTCACTTTGTCAGTAGCGGCAGCGGCGCTCTTTGTACTTTCCGGCTATGGCTACCAATGGGAGATCTGGTCGATGGGAACCGCCTTTAAAATTTTGACTAACAGTGCCTATGCAGCGGCCGCATTGATTATTCTGAATATCGGAGCTTTATTCCTGGTCTATAAAAGCGGTTATGGCAAAAGATATCTTTATGTTTTGGTGGGTTTGATACTGACTGCATCTGTATTTGGCACGGCCAGGTACTGGCAAAATCAGGCTGAAATGCACCCGCCGATCCACGATATCACAACCGACCTCGATAATCCTCCCGAATTTGATGCCATGGTGGCCGTCCGGGCCGATGTGCCGAATCCACCCGAATATGCCGGGGAAGAGACAGCCGCAACCCAGAGGGAAGCTTACCCGGATTTGCAGCCACTTTTTTTACCGGCCGACTATGACAATGTGTTTGATGTGGTGGTGTCCCTGGTTGAATCCCGACGGTGGGAGCTTGTCAATGCCGATCGGGATGCCGGGTTGGTGGAAGCGACCGAAAAACTGCCCTGGTTCGGATTCAAGGATGATGTTGTGATACGTATTGACTCCATTGACGGAGAATCCCGTGTGGATATGAGGTCCAAGTCGAGAATCGGCCGGGGTGACCTCGGAGTCAATGCCAACCGCATCAGGGATTTTCTCAACGATTTGGAAGGGCGGGTGAACTGATGAACAGTTGCAGTTACCAGTTATCAGTCTGTTGATGCATATTCACATCACAGAATTTTCAATTCAATCGAACTATATATCCTTCGATTATTTGATTGATATGAATTATGCATGTTTTAAGTACATGTTTATTTATAGGAATATGAGCTAACAGGGAATGTGCGATTTATCTCTGTGTGTAGCTAATCATTCAGTATAGGTCTATTTTTTGCTATTTCAATGGGTTCTGAAGGTCACTTTTTTTATCAACTATCATATCCGTTGCTGCCAATTTCATTTTTCCTTCCTTATCAAACACTTCAGCGGGTTTTTTTATGCGCCACCAGTTGGCAAGAACAGATCCTGAAATATCCATCCAGGTGCCAAAAATAGCAGGAAACAGACCCATCGTTGCAGCGCGTCCCATATCTGCAGCTATCCCGGCTGCCATTCCCCCATTCTGCATACCCACTTCAAAGGCAATAGTACGGCTGTCAGTTTTATTCATTTTAAA
>SKRC01000201.1 GCA_007118695.1 Balneolaceae bacterium
AGAGATACTCACGATGCCATAGACCTGTTTATTGACGCACTGACGGCCGTCACAAAGCACGTCACTGATTTATCAACGACCCTTAACAATCAAAACGGGACTGCAAACCCAAAAAAAACCACTTCCAGCCGGAATCAAGACAACATGGTTGGCTTTCTCAGTGCAGACGAACCATTAAAACCGGGGGAGTCTGTTTCTATGGCGATGACTCTGTTTGATGATGAATTGCAGAAACCGGTAGAGATCAATATTCAAAAAACGGATTTAACAGGACCTGGCAAACAGAAGATTCATTCCAGAGCTATTAAAATCGATCCTTCAGCGATAACTCTTCATCCCGGCGAAGAAATAGAAGTTCGGATACAGGTCAATCTTCCGAAAAATTCCAAACCCGGTAAATATCACGCCCTGCTTACTGACTCAAATAATCACGATTTCAGGGTTGTCATTGGTTTAGATGTGACGAAAACTTGAGTTCACCAAAGGGGCCCGGACGATATAATATGCACAATTCACAGATGCATTCGATGCTAAAGGATTACGGTTCGGAAACGCTGAAGGGCATCCATCGCTATATCCCCAAAAAAGAGCCTAAAAAATACCTCTACGATCTCATTTCGGAGTACCCCGACCGGGGAGGAAAAGGATTCAGGCCGGGACTCTGTATTGCTGCCTGCAAAGCTTACGGGGGCACACTGGATGAAGTATTGGATTCGGCAATCACACTGGAATTACTCCATAACGCTTTTCTGATTCACGATGATGTGGAAGATGAAAGCTTCTACAGGAGAGGAAAACCCACCCTGCATGAAAGCAACAACCAGGCCATCGCGATCAATGTCGGGGATGCCATGAACGTTCTGGGCTTGTACCCAATCTTTAAAAACCGTGAAAAACTGGGTGGAAGAATCGCCCAACAAGTGTTTCTCGAAGTGCAGCACATGGTTACGGAGTCGGTAGAAGGCCAGGCAATGGAACTGGGTTGGCGAAAAGATAATATACCCACCCTCAGTGAAACCGATTACCTGAGGATGATCCTGAAAAAAACCTGCTGGTACACCTGTATGCATCCGCTCAGGATCGGAGCCATCATCGGCAGCAATGGGAGTGTCAACCCGGATATCTTTAACAGGTTGGGATATTTTATGGGGACCTCTTTCCAGATACAGGACGACATTCTGAACCTGATTGCCGATGAAAAGCGATATGGCAAAGAGATCGGCGGCGATATCCTGGAAGGAAAGAGAACTTTGATGCTCATTCACCTTATGGGCCGGTGTAATCCTGATGAACATACAACGATCACGGATTTTCTGTCGACACCCATCCGGGAGAGAAGTCCGCAAAAAGCAAAACTGATATTAGAGTGGATGCACAGGTACGGATCCATTACGCATGCCAAAATCACAGCCAAGTACCTGGCCGGCGGCGCCTTGAAAGAATTTTATTCTATTTTTTCCAGGCTGCCTGACACAAAAGACAAGGCATTTTTAGAAAGCATCATTTTGTATATGATTAACCGGGATTATTAGAATGTATTTAGCGGTGCTGACTTTGCCCATAAAATTCTTTGACCAGTTAAGTATGACTTACAGGTTCCATTTTCAATAATCGTATGTAGAACTCACGCCAGGATCCATGATTACCGTAAAGCCTAAAATTGAATATGATTGTGATGTACTGATTGCCGGTGCCGGGCCTGCGGGCAGCGGACTTGCCTTCCATCTGGCATCCAGGGGGGCCAGCGTCATTGTAGTGGAAGCCGAAAAATTTCCACGGGACAAAGTTTGTGGTGATGGAGTAAGTCCTGTTGCTTTGGCCGAGCTGCACCGGATGGGCATTACAGACACCAAAAAGTTTAAGAAAGCCAATGAAGTCAATAAGGTAGGCTTGTTTATTAATGACCAGAAAGTTTTTATCAACCTGACCAAGCCGGAAAGTTTGCCTTTTCATGCCCGCATTATCCCCCGCCTTAAATTGGATACCTGGGTCTATGAAGCGGCAAAAAAAGCGGGCGCTATTTATTTGGAATCCACGCGGGTCATTGGTTATGTTACTTCATCAAATGCAGCTTTGATTCAGCTAAAGAACGGTGAAAAGGAGATTCAGCTCAGAGCCAAGGTTTTAGTGGGTGCTGACGGGAGCAATTCCACGGTAGCCCGGCAGTTGCGCGGGGGTAAGCCGTCGGAGGAATTTCAGCTACTAGGCCTGCGGGCCTACTTTGAAGATGTAAACGGCCCGGATGACCGGGTAGATATCTATTTCAGTGAGGAGAGTTTTCCTGGAATATTCTGGCTCTTCCCCAAGGGGTCGGGCGGGGCAAATATCGGGATTGCCATGGTATCGCAGACGCTCCCCGACAAGCCGTCGCATGTGAAAGAATTGTTATTGAACCATATCAACAAAAATTCGGATATCGCGGAACGCATCGGCACGGGCAAGACAGACGGTAAAATCAGGGGATGGCCCATTACATTTTTCAATCCCGCCAGCAGCATTACCGACCACCGCCTGCTGCTGGCCGGTGAAGCGGCCGGTCTCATCAACCCTTTGAGCGGGGATGGTATTCAGTATGCCCTGCTAAGTGCCCGCTGGGCTTCGGAGACCCTGGGGACCTGTTTGCAGGAAGATGACTTCAGCAATGCAGCACTGCATTCGTACAGGCAGAAAGTAAACAGCGAACTCGGTTATGATTTTGCGCTGTCGAACTTACTGGTCCAGTTCCCCCGGAACAAGACCTTCTCCAAAGCCTGGATGACAATCCTTTCCGTTATAATCTCCCGCGCAAAAAAAGACCCCGGATATGCAGCTACGATCGCCGGAATTTTTGAAGGAACCTATCCTTCGTACAACGCCCTGACGCTTCCTTTCATCATCAAATCCCTGGAAGAAGGGGGAATCGAAGCCGGTCATGTTTTACAGGATCATTTAAATGATCCTTCACTGATGATCGAAGGGAGCATGGCTGCCTTGCATGACTTATTCAAAATCGCAGAAGACCTCTATACTGATCCGATTCTTCACGGAAAGTGGGCCATTCATACTGCAACCAAAACACTTTCCGTTGCGGGTTATTTGGTGGGGAGTTTACTTCAGCGGAATAATCATTAGGGAGTATATTGCAGTAAACAAATTGGGGAGCTTGTTGCGGACGGGTCTGGACGATATTGTCTATTTCGGTTTAGACACCGTAATAGCCTTGTAAATTCAAAACTCATTGGGGTTTTCTTCGGACAAAATATTACACTTATCCGTGTTGACAGCATGTTTGGATTATCATCGGACATTCGGGCAAATATAATGCTGTCTGATGAATACCTGTTGAAATATATGTGTTGGACAATTGAAATATCTGAAAAAGTCGTTGAAGCCTTACAAAAATGGTTGATAGAAACCCTCTATATCATGCGTTTATCGAATCCTTCTATTGAACTTTATTCAATACAAATTACAGCAGATCCTGCCCAAAGTTGGATTTTGTTCAGAATTTGGTCCATATTGAACTTTGGTAATATTGCTAATACATATGTTATGCCCACTATCAAAAAATCTAATTTCTTCCGGTTTTCATCGTTAATAATTACATTCAGGTAAACAAAACACTTTTCCTATGATCACCGATTTAAAAGAGATTGAAGATTCAGCTCTGAATCTAGACAAAAAAGATAAGGCACGTCTGGCGGATAAATTGCTGCAAAGCATTCATGGCAAAATTGATCCTGAAATTGAGCAGGCCTGGATTGATGAAGTACAAAAACGAAAAGAGTCACTTAAATCGGGTGAGGCTTCGCTTCATTCTGTTTCGGATGTCATTAATGAAGCAAGAAAACGTCTTCAAAAGTGACGATTAAATTTCATTCAGAAGCCATAAAAGAATTTTTTGAAGCAGCTGAATATTACGAGGAACAGGTAGTTGGCCTTGGGGATGATTTTGTTGATGAAGTAGAAAAAGTATTGGATGTAATCACACAGCAACCTGCTTCTGAAACTAAGATCACGAATACAGAAAGGAGATTTTTAGTTTCTCGCTTTCGCTACGTGTTCAAAAAATGAGCCTTATGGCATTATCTATTCGGTTGAAGCAGATCAGATTATAATTTTTGCTGTAATGAATTTAAGGCGTAAACCGGGTTACTGGAAATCTCGAACTTAAAAACCCGTAGGTATAACCAGTGTTTCCTGCGGCCCGGTTCAGGTTTTTCGCCGAATTTTTGAGATGGTAGCCCGGCCGCAGAAACACCAAACCGTTATAAACCCTAAACAATTTCAGGATGAAGTTTTTACCACTATTGGTGTTCACCATTTTAATATTTATTGGCTGCCAAACTGATTCAGAAGAAAAGCAATTCGAAGAGCTACCTGTATTTACTCCAAAAATTATTCAAGAGTTTGATTCTTTAGGTGAGGAAATTTTTCTTTTCGCATTTAGTGTATAGTTCAATACTGCTAAATGATGGAACAATTTTTCTACCCGACAGAGAATTGGAAAGTATTTTCAAAGTTTCTTTAGAAGGAGATCTGATTTCTACAATCGCATCTAGTTGACGAGGACCGGGTACGGTCGGACTTGTTTCTGTGGAATTATTTTCGCTACTTCATCCAAATCATAATTTTCACGCGCGCCTGTCCCTTTGGGATTATGCGCTGGGTCGTTAGGGGCACTCAAAACATTCAATATTCACTCAAAAACATTTATGGCAGAAGTAAGAATTCCTTTTGATGATGTATTGGACAAACTCCATAATGTGCTGTTAAATTACGGTTTTAGCGAAGATAAAGCCCGCCTCGCGGCTTCCTTATTCACAAAAGCCAGTTTGGACGGAGTGGCCTCTCACGGGCTGAATCGCTTTCCGGATTTCCTACGAATGATTTCGAAAGGGTATGTAAAGCCGGACGCTGAGCCGGTTCAAACTGGAAAATTTGGAAGTTTTGAACGATGGGACGGTAAGCTGGGGCCGGGAAACCTGAATGCTTATTTTTGCATGAACCGGACCATCGATCTGGCCCATGAAAACGGGTTGGGCTGTGTGGCCTTGCGAAACACCAACCACTGGATGCGCGGCGGGAATTACGGCTGGCAGGCAGTAGAAAAAAACTGCATCGGGATCTGCGTGACCAACACCAAACCCAACCTGCCGGCCTGGGGCGGCAGCGAAGTAAAACTTGGCAACAACCCGCTGGTAATAGCAATACCTCACCAACAAAAGCCGGTGGTATTGGATTTAGCGCTGTCCCAGTACGCCTATGGTAAAATAGCCATCTACCTGAAAGCAGGTAAACAACTTCCCTACGACGGTGGCTTTGACCATGAAGGAAATATCACCAAAGAACCGGCCACCATCCTGGAAAAAGAGATGGGATTACCGATAGGCTTATGGAAAGGCGCCGGCTTGTCGCTGGTTTTGGACCTTCTCATTTCACTTTTATCTGAAGGGGATGCCACGGCTGAAATTGGCCAAAAGGAAGAAGAATACGGTATATCACAGTTTTTCCTTTGTTTCCATCTCCCCAAATTAGGGATTGAAGAATTCCCTAAAGATAAAGTGGAGGCCATTCTCGAAGATCTGAAATCATCCGAAGTGTTCGGGGAAGAGAAGGTTCGGTATCCCGGTGAAAACACCCTGAAAGTCCGGCGTGAAAATGAGAAACGCGGCATCCCAGTGGACCCGGATATTTGGGAAGAAATATCCGATATCTCATGACGGATTTCTAAATTATTCAAAATTGTAGTCGCTAAGGCACAAAGTCGCCCAGTCACTAAGAAAAAACTGCTTAGACTGTGCGGGTTTACCGAATGAGGCCAGTTTAAATACGTGTCTTTGGCAGTGGGTTTCCCGTGGTAATGGATTAAGGAATTCTTTTTCAAATTCCTCAACAGCAGATGGGAGAAATTTAGCGGCTGAAAACATGAACCCGTCTTTTGATATATTTACTTGCCGTAATTGACCAGCAAATCAACCGGTCGCGTTTGCGTTTTGTTGCTTACATTCAAGGACTTAGCCGCGCCGGTTATTTGCCACACCGTTGGTGGTAAAACTCAAAATCCTCCATCAAAAAGTGTTTCTTCATTGGCAATGGATTATTCTTTTGAGTCTGACATCTAAATAACCTTTGAAAATGGACTTCCAGATACATATCCCTCAACATACTATGGCAAGCAATCATATTACTTGCCTGTGGGAACTTAGCGGAGGGCATCAGTACACAGAATACATTCTGCCACAGGGAGTGATAGAGATTGTGTTTAACCTGGACGAACCAATAAGAGCTATATTACCCAACGAGAGCACTTTTATTCAGGCTCCATTTTGTTTTATTCAGGGAATTCATACTCATGTAGTCACAGCTGATTACTCCGGTTCGCATCATCTGTTTGGTATCAGGCTTCACCCCTATGCTGTAAAAGATTTTCTCAATATTCTTTCGCCAGAATTAAGTAATCAGTCAATAGACGCAATACTGGTCAACCCGGAATTTCGAAAACTCTGGAATCAACTGGGTGAAGCAAATACCTTTCAGGATAGGGTGAAGCTGGTTGAAAGAACTTTCAGGTTCGATTCGGCACCAGAATGCCCGCGGTCTGTTGCCATTTGTGAATTATTCTATTCGGGAAAAATAGACTCTTTCCAATCAGTAGATCACCTTGCCCGGAAAGTCTGCTATTCTTCTCGACACCTCAACAGAAAATCACATGAGTTTTTTGGACTTTCAGCTAAGGAGCTTGTACTCTATAAGAAGTTTATGTATTCGGTGAACCTGATGCATAGCGACCAATCAAAGTTAGTTGATATTGCGCTTAAAAGTGGGTTTTACGACCAGCCTCACTTCAACAGAGTATTTAAATCCTTTACAGGGCTTACGCCAAAGGAATATCGTATTCAAAAGACAGATTTGCCATTCCATTTATTTCTGTAACAAACACGACTATAAGTTGTCCGATTGATACAATTTTTGATGCCAGGGTACAACTATCTTTGTTCTCAAAATGAAAACTAATCGTGTTGGATATGAATCCAGATTCAATCAAAAGGGCAACGATCCTTAATCGTTTTAAGATGCTGTTGTTTTACACAACAATCTTAATTGCCGGCTATCTTATTGCCGGATACTTTTTGCATTTAGTCGTCTTTCCCGAGAATAAACCCGATGTTTCTACTTACTTTAAATCCGGGCAGGTCTTTTATAGCCAGGCAGAAGGATTCCGGCAAACAGTCGTTAAACAGGAAAATGGATTTGTTTATTGTTCTTTGGAAATTGAACCCTATGCTCCGGGTCCGCCAAAGCATATCCATTCCGGCTTTGACGAAAATTTTGAAATTGAAAACGGGGAACTTTCAATTTGGATTGATGGAGAGATAAAAAAGATACGACCGGGTGAGACGCTCCATGTTCCGAAAGGAACGCCACATCAACCATTTAATGAAACACCTGATACGATACGTTTGAAAGGAACCATGCCTTTTCCCGAAGAGTTCGCATTTAGCTTAGTTCAAGTTTACGGGCTAATGGACAATGACCCTGATTTTGGCAAACTTCCCAAAACATTGTTCATGCTTGCACCCATTCAGCAAGGAGGTGGTTTTGATTCGTATCTTGCAGATGGCCCTCCCATATTTGTACAAAAGATAACGTCATTTCTCCTTACCCCGGCTGCCCGACTCATGGGATACAGAAGTTACTATAAGGAATATGACATCTCTATGAAGGGGGAGCTCTAAGCCCATTCAATCTCTGAAATAAAAGTACATACCACAAAGCACCCTATATTCGAGTAGGCGGCTCCGCCCAAGATTGCGCGGATTGGACCTTGCGGTTACCCGCAACGCCCTTGTCCCGCCTGGCGGGACTAATGGTTCAGGACGTCACCCCTGCCCATTAGGGACTTTTACCCTCAAGATTATTGACTTACATTCCTGTAAGCCAAAGGCACCCATGCCGGGCACACATAAGCAAATCAACCGTACATCGCCTTGCTTTTCTCAAATTCTCCGGTAGATTTAAAGTATCACAGATGAACTACGTTCCGAATCCCGGTGCCGGTTATTTGCCGAACCGTTAAATGCATATATCCCAGCTCTATTGCTGGTGCATCAGCTCTTTCAGTTGCTTCCGAAACTTCGGGGCTCCTCCGTTGGCCGGGTGGCGAACCTGTATGTGCTTAATCCCAAGCCTGTTGAGAGTCTCTTCACATTTTCTGCCCACAGCGACCGGTTGAGCCTCAGGAAACAGATCAAAAAATGGTTGCAACAGCTCCAGGCCGGCATCCATTTCCGGCTGCGTGGGTGTTCGGTTGCTTAACAGTCCCCGTTCGGAATTAAAGGGATGCCAGGGAACGGCGTTCCAAAGGACCACATCGTACGGATCAATGCCCAATTCGATCAGAGCTCCCCACATAATCGTAGCAGTCGGCTCACTCATTCCTTTCTCATTCACCTCCGGCCTGCTGGTCCGTTTCGGCGTGATATTGTCGAATACATGAGCCGGCAACACCCCATATTTTTCCTGCTGATGCCCCAGGAGTATTCGCTCCGATGTCATTGCAATCCCGGTAAAAT
>SKRC01000017.1 GCA_007118695.1 Balneolaceae bacterium
TCCGGGTTAGTTCCCCGCTGCTTGTGTCGTAATTTTCATATCTACACAGATGCGCCTATTCTGATACCCCGTCAGCTGATGAAGACAGTCAGTTAAAGTAGATTATGACCTATATCATCCATTTAGTACATTCAAAGTGTATATTAGTGTTCACCGGGCAAAAAACTTAATTGATTAATCCCGGGTAAATTTAAATCAACTTTTTAGAATGGGCAACAAATACAGTGATACCGCAGGGAAAGGTGGAGGTATAAAACGCAGGGAATTCTTTAAAAGATCGGCTGCTTTGGGAGCGCTTACCTTTTTAACACCTGTATCAAAAGTTCTTGGAGCCAATAACCGTCTTCGTTTGGCTGTATGCGGAGTAAACGGCCGGGGAAACAGGCTGATGCGGGATTTTGCCAACGAAGACAATGTGGAAATTGCTTGGATTGTCGATCCGGATAAAATACTTCTTGTACGCAGGGGACAGGAAATGCATGAACAAACCGGTAAAATGCCAAAATTAACTACCGACGTCCGTCATGCACTTGACGATCCAGATGTTGATGGAATTGTTGTCGCTACTCCAAATCACTGGCACTCTCTGATGGTGATTTGGGCAGCTCAGGCCGGAAAACATTGTTTAGTTGAAAAGCCTGCAAGCCACGATTTTCATGAAGGCCGCGTGGCTTTGGAAGCAGCACGAAAGTACGGTGCGGTTGTACAGCACGGTACCCAGCGGCGCAGCGACTCAAGGTATGCAAACCTGATCAAAACAATCCACTCGGGCAGGTATGGCAAGCTGGCGATTTCTCACGCATTTGCGTCGAAACCGCGCAATGGAATCGGACATAGCCAGCCATCCGATCCGCCGCCCTGGCTGGACTGGAATATGTGGCGTGGCCATGCCATGATCGAACGCTATCATGATAATTTTGTGCATTACGATTGGCACTGGTTCTGGGTAACCGGCAACGGAGATCTCAACAATCAGGGAACACATCAACTCGATGTTGCTTTTTGGTCGCTTGACCCTGAGATGCATGGCGTGCATCCCACAAGGGTGATGAGCCTTGGCGGACGTTTTGCCTGGGATGACCAGGGTGAAACCCCGAATACGCAATTTTCTATAGCCGAATATCCAAACGGCCAAAAGGTTCTCATGAACATTCGTAATGTTAACCATGATGGTTACGAACGGCGTGTTGAAAACCGGTATTACTTTGAAGATGGTGGAATGATCATCGGTGACGAATACATTTCACCCGATGGCGAGAGGGAATCTCTCGATTTGGAAACGGCTGACATCACTCCGGGCGGCAATATCGGAAGCTTTGTTCAATGTTGCCGGGCAGGTGATCCGGAAATGGTCAATGCCGGAATGTTCGAGGGACACTACTCCTGCGCTCTGGGACACTTGATGAATATCTCTTATCGCCTCGGGCAGGAAAAACCCTTTTCTGAGGATGTCATCAGCTTAAGGAACCCAATGGAGTCAATGGTGCAAGAACAATTCAATTGGTTTCATTCGGTCATGCAGGACGGCGCCGGACTCAATCAGAATAATACCAACTATCGGGTAGGTCCCTGGTTGACGTTCGATTCGGATTCGGAAAAATTCACCGGAGAATATGCGGCCAGCGCCAATACGCTGTTGCGCAATCCGCGCCGATCCGGGTTCGATATCCCTGCACCGGACAAGGTGTAATTATTAGCCCTTCACGTGTCGTTAACGGTTAATTGGTTACTGGTTATCCGGTGTCTTCCGGTAGAAGGTTTATCCGATAACAAATTGTTGTTACCCAAAAACATAACGGGGGCATCTATTCCTGTTTGATGTATTCAGAATCACTATAGGAATCAAATTATCACGACACCAGGCCATACTGAACCAAATGTAGTTTTTCGGACTTTTATCCCGGTTTAATTCTATAGTGGTTTAATTCCCCGACTCTCCGGGTCGGAAAACATAGTAAAAGGAAAGTCAGTTTGATACCCCGATGGCTTAGTCTCGGGGGAGTTCATAATTTTACTGGTATAGTCAAACCAGATTCCAGATCAGCTCCCGGTTCGGGTCAACGGGAAGGAAATGGTGTTCTGGCGAACTCTTCATATCGCTCTCTCACCCCGGCTTGTTCCACATCGCCGTTGTGAATATAGAACCGGACATGGAACGTTATTTCATTGTCCTCAGATAAAACATAGGTACCCTCCTCATCCAAACCGGCGACATCCTGCATCGCAAAAAAGTTGCATCCTACCAAACCGTAGTCTCGTACATGCCAGGCCGGAAGCCGCATGTTACCGGGGTGAGAGAACAATGCGATGCCCCGTTCACCCAGACCTGCTACCGGGCCGGAGTAATCCATCCACGGGACGGGCGTACCGTAGACAGCTCTTTCTCCTTGAGCACCCTTTGCATTGGTGAGCACACCGGCCCGGTTACCCTGGATTTCGGTGCGAATTCTAAAAGCGAACATACCCTCTTTGTCATCGCCGAAGGTGACCTCACCGTAGGAAGCCTTAAACGTAATGGTGTGGTCGAATAATCGTCCGGATGCCGGGGAGTTATAAAAACGGTATTCACGGATTTCATCTACAACCGGTTCCCCCTTGTCGTCCGCCCAAACGTTCCGGGCCCTGATCAGGCCGTAGTCATCCCCGGATTGAACCTGCACATCTTTTGTGATGATGGGTTCACTATGCCAGTGATCGTACCCGTTTACATCTCCGTAAGCCGTCCACATGGATTTATGATGGCGGTGATCGGTAATTTCAGGATCATCTTCACCCATCGGCCAGTTTCGGGTTAGGGTAATGCCGCCATCAGCATGCACAGGCCACAAATGGGGTATGCGAGTGTTTTCATGAAAGTTATACGTCGTGAAATGCTCCCCGCGAATAAATACATGGGCTTTACCTTCTTCTTCATCCAGATTAATCTGAACTGTAAGGGGATTATCTGCAGTATTAATATGGGACAATTGTTCATCGGGAATCATATCAGTACTAAAGACAGAAATCCCTAATCCATTATCTGATATCAAGCCGCGGTCTCCATTTATTTCAATGAGATAAGAAAACGCCATATTTGTACCTAGTGCCAGAACTGTTGCTAACAGAAACCACCTGAGTTGTAATATCATAGTGTTGCTTACATTCAATATTTAACAGGATTGAATATTTTTATTGCAGTACATAAAAATATCAGTAGCAAGAGAATACTGTTCCTGGCTAAAAGAAACAAAGCAATATAAAATCTATCCTGATCTGTATCGGTTACATTTCAACTTGAATCTCTTTCAGAGAAATGAAAAATTCAAGTTGTGCAAAAGCATTGGAATCAATAGTATCAGTAAATAATTAAGCACAAATTTATCATTTGAATAATATTTCCACCCAGTTGGGCGGGTCACGAAAAAGCACCAAGGAAAAAAGGTCTGCCGACATTTTTGGGTTAATCGATGAAACAGATACATTCCGGGATTACCGGTCGCCATCAGAACTTTCTGACCAAGCACGACCATATTGGTAAAGCTGATGGTGTATTAACCGCAAAGATCGCCAGGTGCGCAAAATTCTAATTTTTATATATTTGGTACGTATTTTTCCATTTCTAATTAATTGGTAGTGACACCTGCCATAAAAGATGAGCAGTAAATTTTCAGGGTATTCATTTAACAATTTACAGATATGAATTCAACATCTGCGATACTTCCTGCTTTCATTTCATATTTCGTTGCGATACTTTTTTCTGCGTGCACATCCTCTGAGACTGATCAGTCAACTGCCGGTGCTTTTGATCGATTTGATCAACCTCCCAATATCATCTGGATCATGGCCGATGATCTGGGGTATGGTGACCTGGGTTCTTACGGACAGGAGGTGATTCAAACTCCCCGGCTGGACCAGATGGCAGCCGAAGGGCTGCGGTTTACCCAGTTTTATTCCGGACACACTGTATGTGCGCCGGCCCGGAGCAGCCTGATGACCGGCCAGCATACCGGACGGACACGTGTCCGGGGGAACTTCAGTGCCCATTCAGGCGGCCGGGTCCCGCTTGAACCGGCTGATACGACCGTTGCAGAAATTTTGCAGCAAGCCGGTTACACAACCGGCCTTGTAGGGAAATGGGGCCTTGGAGAGCCGGGAACGACAGGCATTCCCAACAAAAAGGGATTTGACTACTTCTGGGGGTTTTTAAATCAGGCTCGTGCCCACACCTATTATCCAGAGTGGGTATGGCGAAATACCGATCGGGTTATATTGGAAGGCAACCAGGGTGGAGAGCGAGGGCAATACAGTCACGATCTGGATATGGAAGAGTCAAAACAGTTTATCCGGGCCAACCGGGAGGGGCCGTTTTTCCTTTATATGGCTTTGCAAATTCCTCACGCCGAGCTGCTTGTGCCGGACGATTCACTTGTCGAATACCTTGATGAAGATGGCCAAAGTATTTTCAACGAGACACCTTTCCTGGGAAGGGGAAACTACAGTGCACAGGATAAGCCCAATGCCACTTATGCGGCGATGGTAACACGCATGGACCGGGATATCGGCCGGCTTCTCGATTTGCTTAAAGATCTGGGCATCGATGAAAACACCATCGTTTTCTTTACCAGCGATAACGGGCCTCATTCCGAGGGAGGATATGATCCGGATTTTTTTAATAGCAACGGACCATTAAGAGGCATCAAGCGTGATTTATATGAGGGTGGAATCCGCGTGCCGATGATCGTATGGATGCCGGGCACTGTGCCGGCCGGTGAAGTAAGCGACCAGGTTTGGTCAATGTGGGATTTTCTCCCGACGGCTGCAGAATTAACCGGGACCGAGCCTCCCGGGGATATTGGCGGGATCTCCATGATCAATGCGCTCCTCAATCAGCCGCAACAGGACCCTGAATATCTTTATTGGGAATTCCATGAGGGTGCGTTCAGTCAGGCTGTGCGTTTTGACGACTGGAAAGCGGTTCGTAATGATATTGATCAACCTATAGAATTGTACGATTTGTCAACCGATCCCGGTGAGAAGTACGATCTGGCCGAAGAGCACCCGGATATTGTTGCCAGGGCTGAAGAACTTTTACGGACTGCACGAACGGAAAGCATTCATTGGCCCGTAGAGCTGGATAGCTGAAAAGTCGGAAGATCTCACTTAAAAGTTCTATCTTCCGGCAAAATCAACCGTAATTTAATCCTATTAAATTCATGAGTCAGAATAATAATAACGGGTTTACCCGTAAGACTTTCCTAAAGAAACTTGGAGCTGCTTCGGCTGCAATCGCCAGTGGACCTTTTATTTTAGGTAAAAGTAAAAGCCTCTCATATCAGTTGGAGGCCAGGAATCACCCGGTTAATAAAATATCTGCCAACGACCATGTGAACCTTGGACTTATCGGTGCCGGTGGAATGGGGCAGGGTAATGTTGCGACTGCCTTGCAATATAACGGATTCAAATTGGTTGCTGCATGCGATTTGTACGACAGTCGTCTTACGCGGTGCAGGGAAAGATTCGGGAATGACATATTCACGACAAAAAACTATCATGAACTTTTAGACCGTGATGATGTGGATGCTGTGATCATCGGCAGTACGGATCATTGGCACGACCTGCACACCATTCACTCCCTGGAGAAAGGGAAGCCTGTTTACCTGGAAAAACCGATTACGCAGAATATAGAACAGGCACACAAGGTGGTCGAAGCTGAAAAATCAACCCGGGTTCCGCTGATTGTAGGAAGTCAATTCACCAGCAATATAATCTATGAAAAAGTACGGGAGCTCATCCTGGCCGGGGAAATTGGTGAGTTAAATTATGCAGAGGGCTACTGGGACCGGTTTTCTCAAAGAGGTGCATGGCAATATTCCATTCCACCGGATGTGAACACCAATAATGTGGACTGGGAAGCCTACCGGAAAGATCTGCCCCAGATACCGTTTGATCCCAAACATTTTTTCAGGTGGAGAAATTATGATGATTACGGTACCGGTGTGGCCGGAGACCTGTTTGTTCACCTGTTTTCAGGTTTGCATATGATTCTGGATTCAATTGGCCCTGAAAAGGTTTATGCAACCGGAGGCCTGCGGTACTGGCACGACGGACGGGATGCAGAAGATGTTGTATTGGGCTTGTTTGATTACCCAAAGACAAATAACCATCCGGCATTCAATCTGTCACTTCGGGTGAATTTTGTCGACGGATCGGGTGGAGGTTCCAGTATCCGGCTGGTGGGATCCGGTGGTGAGATACAATTCAGCGGGAGAAATCTCATTCTGAGGAAAGCTGCAATGCCCGAGGAACCGGGAATGAGCATCGGGGATTTCAGTGAAGCGACAAGGGAAGAGTACGAAGAGTACTACCGGAAGAAATACCCGGAACGGCGAGCCAGGGTTATCGAACCCAGTGAATTTGAGTATCGGGCTCCCGATGGATACAATGACCGGTATGATCATTTTGTCAATTTTTACAAGGCAATCCGGGAGGATCAAAAGGTTCTACAAGATGGTACATTTGGCTTGCGTGCGGCAGGGCCTGCACTGCTTGCGAATATGAGCCAAAGGCAAAAACAAATGATCCACTGGGATCCGGCCGGGATGAAAGTGGTTTGATTTGATGCTCTTGTCTTTGTTCTCTTTTTATATTTTTTATCAGTATTGTCCGAACTTTTCTGAAAGTGATACAAAAATGGTTCTTTGTTACAATTTGAACCATTTTGTTTTCATTTTCTGAAAACAAAAAGCTCATCTTTTTTTGATAAAAATTTGTTCTCGTAGTACATAAAAGACAATTATTCATTCAAAACTGGCAAATGTTCGGACAGTACTGATTTTTATCCAATCTATAGAGGAAGGCACTACACAAAAAAATTTTATTGATTTGTAAAATATAGTAAAATAAGTTACTATGTTGATTACGTGGTTCTACATAATTTCCCTCCTGTCTATGGTTCTAATCAGGTGGGTAACTTCTGCATAGGTATAAAAAAGAGCTGGCCAATTCACAGGGAGGCCAAGCATAGTTTATTTGGGTGAATTCATATGCTTGTATCGCTCAAAATGTTGGGTGGTCAATAGCAGATCTGGTTTATGGAAAGGAACGATACTGAAACCTATAATGACAAGGAAAATCTGTTACACCGATTACAGATCGGAGACAAACAGGTCTTTGAAGAACTTTATCACTCTTATTTTGAATGTTTGTGTGATTTTTTACTCCGATATATTGATAAACCTGAAGTTTGTGAAGGGTTGGTGCAAGATCTGTTTCTTGGAATCTGGATAAAACGTGAAAATTGGAATCCGAAAGGAGAAATCCGTCCGTATTTATATAAGGCTGCCAGGAACAAAGCACTGGATTATCTGAAGCACTGCCAGGTTGAGCGAAATTATATAAAATGGCAAAAAATAAAGCTGGTAGAAACTGCAAATGCGGTGGTTCATGACTGGCCGGAGGATCCCGAACCATATTGGAATGGGCAACCTTTCAGGCAGGAATTAACCAATATTATTCAGGAGGCCATTGAGCAGCTACCGGAACGCAGAAAAATGATATTTTTACTAAGTCGTGATGACGGGTTGACCTATCAGGAAATTGCCGATGTATTGGATATTTCAGTCAAAACCGTTGAAACACAAATTGGAAGATCTTTGAAATGGTTGCGCGAGTATTTAGCCGATTATCTTTAGAAACATCCTTTCACATATCCATTCACTAGCTGCCGGATAATTGATTCTCATCTTTTCACTCAATGGATAGCGGTGTTTGTATCAGTATCTGAGCCACAAGTGGCGCTAGGAGAATAATATTTTTTAGTACTTCAACTATTTGTCGGGGTCATTTCGAAGTTAATCGTTTATATAATAGGTAAACGAACATAAAAAATAGGGCTGTTTCATAATCCATATAACGTATTAATGATTTGATATTTGTGATTCGACTGACATCATACTTCATTGAGCCCGATCCATATTGAATTTGCAATCCATTGAATTTTTACCTTATGACATCCAACCATTTGATTATTTTCATTACCAGCATTATCTGCTTTGCTTTATATATTTTGGCATGCCAGGATTCGCCACCCGAGGCGATGAATGATGAAACCGGCCCGTTTACTTATCACGGTATTGCTGCCGATATAGCTGCTGAAAGCCCAGGTAATCCAACCATTGTAATTCAAAACGAAAAAGGTGAGCCGCTACTCGCAGCATGGATTGCCTCGATTCGTGCGAGTTTTGGAGTCCTGGTTATCAACCTTGCCACCGGTGAATATGAACAGGTTCACATGCCTTGGGACGAACCCAGAGATCAGGCTCGTACAACAATGCTGGGTTCCAATAATCGTGTCTACACACTTGTACAGGATCACTTTCTTGAGCTGGATCCGATCAAACGTGAATGGACCGCAGTTAAAGAAGCTGCCGGCCCATCTCTTGATGGAGTGCTCGGGCATTCGCTGCGTGAGTCGCCCGACGGGGTGATCTGGGCTGCAACTCATCATGAGATCGTGCACCTGAATGCATTTGATATGGAGACCGGCGA
>SKRC01000248.1 GCA_007118695.1 Balneolaceae bacterium
CTGATAATGCTTTCAATCAAGATGGGCTGTTTGTGAATCGTTATGTTGGGAATGGCAATGCATATGTCAGCAGCGGGGAGACAGATCTCTCCATCTATCCGCACCTGGTCTATTCATATCATATGCACCATCGTGGCAGCCGGTTTGATGATCAAATTTTGTTTGAGCGCCTGTCGAGAGAAACAACAAATTTTATCGTTATGCCGGGACGTTATCTGCTAAATCACCATTTTGAGGAGGGGCGGTTTATCCATCAGAATGGCAGATCGGACCACAAAAGTATGAGCTACGGGCTTGGCGGGATTCACGGCCACGGGTACGCCTGGATTGTTTGGGAAAAACCGGAAGGTGCGGATAATATGGGAGTGATCACAGAAGAAGCTCTCGAGGCATGGCTCGATTTTGGGATAGATGATATGCTGCAAACATACCGGCAAATTGCTGATGTACTGGAAGAGTCGTGGATTGAGGAAGCCTCTGTTTACGATTTCGGAGACGGCACTGTTTGGCATCTCGATGCTATCGGGGCTATGATACGCGGCAAAAAAACGATGTACGATGCACTCTATATGTTTGGTGACGATTCGGACAGGGAACTGGCCCGAACTGTGTTTGAACGAACCGCAGCAATGTTTGAAGCCGCACTTGATCTCGTTGAGCCCTGGGGCCTGCCGGATCAGATTGAGTTTACAGGCGAAGGTGTGAACGCAGCAACTGCTGAAGTAAGCGTGTATGACTGGTACCAGTTCCTGAATCATTTTGGGGGAGGGTTTTCATTCGATCGTGAAAGGGAGGGTACTTCTGAATTTATAAACAGCTATCGGAAAGAACTCGGGGATCAATTCCCGGATTTTTATGACCGGGCCATGCGCGGTATACTGGATTATCACATTGGAGAGCAGGGAACTGTGGTAAATTCGGTGTCATACGAAGACGGTTCAATTCTCGATGAAAGGCTCATGGTTTCCACGCTTGGGATGTTTTTAACCGTTGCAGGAAATATCTATACCAACGGCTATTCGTTTGCCCGGGCTGATGATTGGGATTCCGTCTCAGACGATATAGCAGAGCGAAGCCGCGATCTTTACGATATCAAGTTCCGGCACATCGGGAAACTTGAAAGTGTAGTTTTTGGAGATTGAAGGCTGCCGGGAATATTCCGGTTCTCTCTCCGGTTTTAACAATACTGATTCACGGGGCGAATTCTAATTTGTTAAAACATTAGAAATATCTAATATTTGGCTTTCTGAAATACCGGCGGAATGAATTCACAACCTGCATCTCTTACGAAACAAAAAAGCGGTGAAGTTACTAATGAACTTCAACTGAGATTTAAGAAACAGTCAAGGATCTATTCGGGAATTTCAAATCTGATTGAAAAGGATATCACCGTAGATGAACTGTTAAATGCAGCAAAATCACTCTTGCAGAATGAGAGCCTGCATCCGGGGTTGACAGCGGTCAGCATTTTCCATAATGATCAATCCTATTCATCAAAGAACCGGAAGGATACCGAATGGGCAATTTCATCCGACAGAATTGATCATAAAGGGTGCACCATCAAAATTAGTATCCACTTTCTGAAAGAGCACCTTTTTCTTGACACCAAACCCTGGATCACTGAAGAAAAGAACTTGCTCGACTCTATTGCTGTGCTTTTGGCAACAAAGGCAAAAAACATCGAATCACAGCAGGAAATGAACGAAAAACAGCGACTGCTGGACAAAGCTTATAAGCTTGCCCGGATCGGTACCTGGGAATACGATATGCTTGCTGACAAACTGCATTGGTCGCCCGTTACCAAAGAAGTCCACGGGTTCGGCCTTGACTATGAACCGGATGTTGAGAAAACCATTCAGCTGTTTAAAGAAGGGTTCAATCGAACTGTTTTTGCCCAGACTGCCCATGATGCAATTGAACATCACAAACCTTTTGATGTAGAACTTAAAATCGTGAGCGGCCAGGGGGATGAGCGCTGGATACGGGCTACCGGAGAGCCTGAATATGAAAACGGACAATGTGTGCGATTTTATGGTATCAGCCAGAATGTAACCGATCGGAAACAGGCTGAAGAAGATCTGCAGCTAAATGAACAACGGTTTAAAGCACTCGTTCAGGATGGATCGGATATGATCGCTATTCTTGATGAAGAGGCGAACTACAAGTATGTAAGTCCCTCATCAAAAACTGTACTCGGTATACCTGCTGAGGATTTTATCGGAAAAAATGCCTTCGACTTTATTCACGGGGATGACAAATCAAGAATACAACGAGTATTGGCAGAATTAAACATAAATGACAGGATCGAAATAGAACCTTTCAGATTTAGGGATCCGGAAGGCAATTGGAGATGGATTGAAACCACCATCACAAACATGAAAGCAGATCCCGCCGTTGGTGGCCTGGTAGCCAATTCCCGTGATATTACCGATAAAATGCTGCAACAAAAACAAATCCTGAATTCCCTGAAGGAGAAAGAAACACTTTTAACGGAAGTCCACCACCGGGTAAAAAATAACCTGGCAGTGGTACACGGGCTGCTGCATCTTCATACATCACAGGAAGAACGTGACGAAGTGATTGAGCGGTTACACGACTGCATGTCACGTATTCAGACAATGGCAAACATCCATGAACAGCTATACCAGGCTAACGATTTTTCAAAACTTGATTTTGCCGAAAATATCCGCCTGTTATCGACAAATATTCAGAAGACGTTCAGATCAGAGAAACAGATAGACATGAAACTCCAATGTGATCCTGTTCAACTGACTATCATTCAGGCAATTCCTTTTTCCATGATTGTGAACGAAATCATCACAAATATTTTTAAGCATGCTTTCAAAGGAAAAGAAAATGGCCGGATTACTCTGCACCTGAATGAGGCAGAGGATCATCATATATATCTGAGTATTAAAGACAATGGAATCGGTTTACCTGAAAATGTGGACCCGATTCATAGCAGTTCACTTGGAATAAATCTCATTGAGGTTTTTTCCAGGCAACTGAATGCAGACTATGCTTTAAAATCCGATGGCAAGGGTACCACTTTTACCCTTCAGTTTGAAAAGCTCGTCTGACGGATCCGGTGCGTATTTTCAGGGTTACTTCTTTCATATTGGATGATTTTGAGATACGCGGGATTCCATAAAATTAAATTAGTCAATTTAAATGTACTAAACCCCTTATAATCCCCTTTTTGGTTATTTCAATGCCAGGATACCAGTCATTTCGAATGTAACAGTTGAATAAATAAGGGATAAAGTCGTTATTTCAAAAGAAAGGATACCTGAAATCTCTTAACAATAATTATAATGAGTGAAACAACCACAAAAAAACTGATCGAAGAGATTGAATCTCTACCCGTTGAAGAACGTGCAATGGTTGCTGAATCAGTATTGAATTCTTTGAACCCGGTTGATCAGCAGATTGAAGATCAGTGGATGGAGGTGGCTGAGAGACGGCTTCAGGAATTGAAATCAGAAAAAGTGAAAAGTATTCCCGGTGAAAAGGTTTTTGAAAAAATCCAAAAACGATTCTCCAAATGAACTACAGTTTCCATCCCGAAGCTGAAATCGAGTTCACAAAAGCTATTGACTATTATGAAGATCACCAGAGAGAGTTAGGATTTGATTTCTCAATCGAAGTCAATAAAACAATTCATAGAATTATTGCCAATCCGGAATCCTGGACATTGGTAAGCAGATCAATTCGAAGAGCACTTGTACACCGTTTCCCTTTCGGTGTGTTGTATCACTATAATCCCGATTCAGATCATACTTTTATTGTAGCTGTTATGCATCTGCGGAGAGAACCGGATTATTGGAAGCAGCGACTCCAAAACGATTAACTTTGATCGGGTAAATGCCCCCTCTAATGGATAATGATTTACCTTTGCTATCACAACAGGCATCCGGAGATCAGCAGCATCAATCGGTTATTTTGGTAAGCTCTCGTTCACGATTTGCAGCAAAAGCAATACAAGCCCGGATATCTTCTTTGGTCAACTCGGGAAAATCCTGTAAAATTTCATCCTCCGACATGCCGGATGCCAAATATTCGAGGATGTCATAAACGGTTATTCGCATCCCGCGAATACAAGGTTTCCCGCCTCGTTTATCTGCTTCTATCGTTATGTATTTTTTGTAATCCATGCTACCAGTTTATTTTTTACGTGCTATATATGCAATATAATGCAGATTTCATTTCCCGGAATCCATATATAGCTATGATAGTTGCTACTTTGGTAAAATGCTCTGAGAATTTGATTCGACTCGACTTCAAATCATGCCACTCCCCGAATCGAAGACTGAAGGCTGCCGGGAACATTCTGGATTATCCGATGAATTTCACTTTTCCTTCGACTGCTGTTTTATTCCGGACGATGTCCAGCACAGGGCAGTTGTTGAAGGCGAGCTGCTCGAGCTTTTTGAGTTTGTCTTCGGACGTTTCATCGGTTTTGATGGTTGAGATAAAGGTCACATTCTCAAAACCGGGCCTTGATTCGGAGATTCCCAGGAAACCCTGCAGGTCCAGCCGGCCTTCGGCTTCAACAGTGACCTCCTGTACATTGATGCCCAGCACGGTGGCATGCGCCTTGATGACGATCTGCTGGCAGGCAGCCAGGGCGCCCAGTACATATTCGACCGGGTTGGGGCCAACGTCGGTCCCACCCAAAGCTTCGGGTTCATCGGACAAAAAATTAAAGTCGCGGACCTGTACGTCTGTGACCAGTCCTTCGACCAGTTTCGAGGAAGCGGAAAAAACGAGATCGGCATTCTTCGGGTCGCTCTGGACCTCGCCGACCAGGTTAACGAGCGCTTTTCTCAGCTCTGTGTTATCTGTGGATATCTTGGTTTTGGTTTTACTCATGGTTCTGGTGGTAGTATGGTTGTATGGTTGCTGTTCTGGTAAAGTGGCTGCCGCGATGGCTTCTGACGCCATTGACACAGGCAAAAAAAAAAGCCCACCAGCCGATTAAGGCAGGTAGGCTTTCATTCTCGTTTGAGAATTTCAGTTGACGTAATGTCAACTCATGCAACTCCCCTCATCGGTGGCTTGATGGTATTTGGACATACACATCCACATACAGCAGATGTCTGCCATCAAACATCGATTCATAATCAGGGAGTAAATAAAATTCATAATTTGGTTTTATTGAATAAACGAGCGTTAAAGGTTCGCATTTTAAAAGTTAAATGCAAGCGTGGATTTAAATTTCTGATTTTCCAGCATTGTTATATTTCGATCACAAGTTGCCAGACGATTTATTATGATGGATTATTTTATAACAGGAAAAGCTTGTTTATGTCATAAAATTTGGTAATTACCTGCAAATGTGGTTGAAGTTCATCCACTTTTGCAGGTAAAAACTAAAATGGCTCACACATAAACAAATGAATATTTAGATTGCTATCTCGATCAATTGCGCGCAAATGGTCGGTATTCGTTTACAGGTCAAGAAGTTCTGGCGGAGCTCAATCTAAATGTCGGGGTCGGTAGCTCTATGAGGCAAAAAAGGATCCTTAAAACCGCCTTGAGCGGCCTAAAAGCGGTCGCCCGAGGTGCTATTCCCCTGGATTATTCACTGTCAAGCGTCCAGAATCGGGGTGGGAGAAAAAATCTCCCCGCAAAAATGAAATCAAAGAACGATCAAAGGTTTTGCAAAGCCTTCGAATATGAAATTTGATTTAAAGCTTGTATCCATATAAAAACCCGTAAGGTATGCAAATGACCTTGCGGGTTTTTATATATCTGTTTACTTTTTAAGTTGATTCCAAATTAGTAATTCATATCGGATTATCGGTTGTTCAAATTCGTCAACAGAAACGCGAAGCACGCTTACTTGTTGATTAATAAGCGCTGACAGTTCATTTACCGCGCCGCAATCTGTGTTGATCTACCGGTAGCTCCAGGCCATCAGCAATGGAGACAAACCAAATATAGGCACTACCATAGTCATCTACATCGAGTGAAGATGTAGGTATACCCACTAATGAATGATCTATAGTTTCGGTGTAGAGCGTTCGGCCATTTCTGACTAACTCAAATTCTACCAACATATTTCCCTCGGAATCGGTGTCAAACAGATGGCGGAACGTGTACCAACCGTTCTCTTCTATCTCATAGTCTCCAACAAAAAGTTTATCGCCATCTTTTGTGACAGGAGTCTCAAAATATACAAATTCCAGATTCCCTTCTTCGAGTTCAGCGATTTCATTAATGGCGTTAGTTTAAGAAAACACGAAGTCAGTCTCTCTTTCAAGTACATCGTGAAAAGTAACCTCTTCATTCCCAGCTGGATAGTTCGTGTCCAGGTAGATTTCCAGCTGCTGTATGAAACCGCTGGCCGGCCATTCTGTACTGTATAAGTCCAGGTTCTTAGCGGTGGCCGGTGCACTTGTGAATACAGGAGGAAATGGTTGATCGTGATCCTCGTACCAATAACTGTTACAAAAACCGTGTTGTAAAGTTGCATAGCCTCTACCTACAGTAGGATTGAGATCCCCGCTTCTGCGATCATGGCGTTCTATAGATCCGCACCAAGAAAGCTCGTCTACTCCCTCTGTTTCAGTAGCCCATGGTTCGGTATCATGGTTGAACACCTGATGAAATACAGGAAAAGATGTGTTGGAGTTTAGAATGGTTGATTGCTCCATCCCTAATTCGGCCTCGGAAAGTTCATCATCGTATGACAAACCGGGAATCTCGCTGCAACCGGCGAGGATTATCATTAATGTCAGCACTGTTAAAAACGGCGTAGTTAATATTTTTGATGATAGGTTAGAATAGTTCATAGTCACTCCTGTTTTATAAGCTAAAAATTATATCTGAACTACAACATAGCGTTATGTTGCATCACGTTTTTTTAACACGATTTTAAATTCTTTGGTTTCCTGTGGGTATGATTGATCTAAAAGTCCTTGGGCCAGTTGAATTAAGAAAAGCAGATGGAAATCTTTCAACTCAAAAAAATGCGCCGCGGAATTCGTGCTAACTTCCTAACCGGATCCACACATAAAATTGTATTCATAAGACGTCCTTTTTGAACAACTGTGTTTGTGGAAATCCGTGAATCCATTTCACTGCTTAAATCCACGGTGGTACATATAGGGGTACAAATTTTTTCAAAATCGGGCTTCATGTGCACTTAAACGGCGATATTCACTGACTACGGATCAAAAGGCCGGGGGTTCGAATCCTCCTGTACGTACTTCTTATAAAGATTTGTTAGTCAATTATTTATAGACTGACAGAGTTTTTTTATCACATCTCCGCGATAATCTCAACGGTTCGCTTTACTTCTTCCACATTGTTTATCAGGCTCGGGGCCAGACGGGCATAGGATTCCCGGTAGGGAGTGGTACTTGCGGTAATATTAAATTGATGCAGATGCTCCAGAACCTGCTGTGGCGAATAACCGTCAACATCAAAACACACCATCCCCGAGGAAAGCCCCGAACTCATGGGTGTATGGAGACGAACATGCGGCATGTCCGCCAGGGCCTCTTTACATATCGTGTTTAGCGAATGGATTCTCTCCTGTATCCTCGCCTTCCCGATATCGAGATGGAACCGGAACGCCTCGGCCAGTGCCCAGCGGTGTTCAAATGAATGAAAACCTCCGGGGGTGAAAAAATTACCCGGTGTAATAAACGGCGTATCGGGCGGTAGCATACCCATCCAAACGCCCACACTCGGACCAAAATTCGGAATGATCGGGTCGAGTGCCTCCCATGCTGAAGGCCGTCCCCAGATGATCCCCGTACCGCGCGGGCCGAAAAGCCATTTATGCGTGCCGGCAATAAAGAAATCACAGCCCAAATCATCCACCGTCACATTTTCAATCCCGAGCCCATGTACTCCATCCACGCAGAAAAGCACACGGTCCTCTGTTTCACGAGAACGGTTCAGCTCTTGCAGTACCTGTGCCATTTCGTTGATTGGCAGCTTCACCCCGGTGGAAGAATGAACCCAGGTCACCGCAAAAACACGTGTCTGTTCTGTGATCGCGTCTTTCATACGGGAAAGAATTTCATCTACAGAAGCATCCGCCGGATCGTCGTATAGGGAGATCTGGCGGAATTTTGCGCCAGTGCGGTCAGCCCGATGTTTGATGGACATCTCCGTGGCATAGTGGTCATGCGTGGTAGTGAGGATCTCCTGTCCTTCCCGGAGTTTCAACGCCCCGTATACAAGGCCAAGCCCCATTGTAGTGCTGTCGGTTAGTGCAATATGTTCAGGGTTGGCGTTAAGGTATTCTCCTGCAGCCGCCTGCTGTTCCGGTTCAGCCGTCATAAAATGCTCCTCCCAGTAATGAGCCGGGTCTTCATCCAGGGCAAAACGGTGCCGTTCGATCGCCTCCGCCACCGGTTTGGGATGGCTTGAAAGTAAGAATGTGGACATGTGTATATGAGAACGCCTTAGCGCAAACTGGTCGCGAACATCTGACCAGTTCATAGGATCAAAGGTTTTGGAAATCGTCGTACGGGAAGAAGCGGGAAGTGAAG
>SKRC01000205.1 GCA_007118695.1 Balneolaceae bacterium
AAGATTAAGATATTTGCGTTAATTAATTTTAATGCGCAGGAGTTGAATTTTTTACAAATACTTTATTAACTCTGTATTATGTTATTACCTGATCATCTACTAAATTAAAGGAAAGTTGGTACTCTCTCAGTTCATACTTGGTTGTTAAAGTTGCATGTGAGATCTACTTATATTCATTTCCTTTCGGGAATACAAGCAGATGATGTTAAATCATTTTGAAACTCTGAGGTAACTTATCATGAAATTTCCTACTAAAACTATGCTATTCAACTACCTGCTGATCTTCTGCCTGGTTACTGCCTGCGATGAATCTTCCAATCAAACCGATTCGGAAACTGTTTTGCCTGCTGCTTTGCAAGAGGAACTGGTAACGGAAGTGCCGGCCGCCATCGAGCACTCAGAGATGTCTTCGTCTGAAATTGAAGACAAACTTGCCACGCTGATCAACTATTTTGACAATAACGGGTTCAACATCCGGCACCTGTTGCAAGATTCCAGATTTGAAATCTATGATGGAATCGGAGACAGGTTCAGAAAATCGGCTGAGCGACGATCCCTGACCCTGGATGAGTATAAAGGAATTCTCGGTTTTGAAGATAAAAAAAACAGAATCTCCGGTTTTATAAACGATCATCTCGATGAGATGATTAAAGCTGAGGAGACATACGGAATTCCGAGGTTTGTGATTGCAGCCATTATTGGGATTGAGTCCGACTATGGGCGAAATATCGGAAGATTTAATCCTTTTAATTCCTATGTATCCATGTATGCCGAAGGATACCGGGCCGAATTTGCCAGGGCTCAGCTCCTCGAATTGATGAAATTTACCCAGCGGAATAATATCGATGTATTTGAATTGAAATCCAGCTATGCAGGAGCCATGTCGTTTGCCCAGTTTATTCCATATTCATTGAACAAATGGTTTGTGGGCGATGATATATTTGATATGGCTAATAATATTCAGTCCGTGGCCAACTACCTGGCTTACTTCAAAGAGAGAACCGGCAGCATTGAACGGTCGGTCTTCAGGTACAATCCCAGCCAGATGTACACCGATGCGGTAATGGCATTGGCCGCGGAGGCCGAACAGATGTACTCGGATGCGCGGTAAAACCCGGCCGGCAAGGCGTTTTTGCCCTGAGCTTTCCCCAATCCCATTCTTTTCCAATCAAATAAAAAACTGATCAGATTGAAGGATACGAATGCCTGCAGAACGGGAGAGATAGTGGAATAATCATCTGCGAACTATGATTTATGAAATTAATTGTAGTAGATTACTATTAATAGTATTAACCGTCTTGTTACAGGGCGTTCGTTAATTTTTTAATTGTTTTAACTCAGTTCACAAACTAAAAAGGTGTTATTTGTTGGGCAAAAGATGCTGCAATACTTGACTGTCTTGTGCCAAAATAAAAATCATGATGAATAAAATGACTGATTCAGAGAAACTCCTCGAACGGCGTAAAGCATGTGTAGCCAATGGAGTCGGCGTGTTCAACACCGCTACTGTATCTTCAGCCAAAGGCGCTATTATAACAGATATGGATGGACGGGAACTTATTGATTTTGCCGGAGGTATCGGAGTTGTAAATGCCGGTCATTGTCCCGAACCCGTAGTTCAGGCTATTCGCGATCAGGCGGGGAAATATCTTCACACCAGCTTTAATGTGGTTACCTACGAACCCTATCTTGAACTCTGCGAAACACTTGCCGACATTCTGCCTCATGGAGACAAAACCAAAGCAATGCTGGTCAGCACTGGTGCAGAAGCAGTGGAAAATGCCATCAAAATAGCACGTCAGGCCACTAAACGGCAGGCAGTGCTTTGTTATACCGGAGGGTTTCACGGCCGGACCATGATGGCCATGACGCTGACCAGCAAGATCAACTACAAGCTGAACTGCGGCCCCTTCGCACCCGAAGTTTACCGGCTTCCATTCCCGAACTATTACAGGTACGGTAATACCAACGATATGGACACCTTTGTGGAGTGGGAATTAAAACGACTCAGGGAAAGTATTCACAATGTTGTGGATCCCAACAATCTGGCAGCTGTAATAATTGAGCTGGTCCAGGGAGAAGGCGGTATCAATCCGGCACCTGAAAAGTATGTGAAAGGGCTGCGTGAATTTTGTGATGAGCACGGAATCATGTTGATTTTTGATGAAGTGCAGACCGGATTTGGAAGAACCGGCCACTGGGCTTGCTGGCAGCATTACGGTGTGACACCCGATATTTCTACCTACGCCAAATCCCTGGGCTCGGGTATGCCGATAGGGGCTGTTTTGGGTAAAGAGGAAGTCATGGATGCGGCTGCACCCGGAACCATTGGAGGAACATATATCGGCAATCCGGTCTGCTGTGCAGCAGCTCTGGCAACCATTAAATATATGAAAGAGATTGATCTGAACAGCCGGGGCAAACAAGTTGGACAAATCATTCGAAAAAGATTTGAACAACTTCAAAACCGCTGCCCGCAGATCGGTGATGTAAGGGGAATTGGATCGATGATGGCCATTGAATTTGTGAAAAATGGTGATCCGCGGCAACCCGATGGAGAGCTATGCCTGGAGATCGTAAAGGCATGTGCTGATCGCGGACTGGTGTTGTTAAGCGCCGGAACATTCAAAAATGTTATCAGGGTACTCTCGCCTTTGGTCATTACTGATGAAGAACTTGATAAAGGACTCAGCATACTTGAAGAAGAAACTTTAAAAGCCTGTGGAGGTGCCCTATGAGACCATTTGCAATAGCCGGCATTCAAATGAAAGTATCGGCCACGCATTCCAATGTGGAGATGATGAAGGTAAAAATGGATATCCTTATGAACCTCTATCCCTGGGTGGAAATGGTGGTTTTCAGTGAATTATGTGCCTGCGGGCCACTGACACACACGGCACAGGAAATTCCGGGCCCCTTTGACCTTGAAATGCAAAAAATGGCCAAAAAACATGGGATATGGCTGCTTCCCGGGTCGATATTTGAAGAGAGAGGCGATAAAATATATAATACCGCTTCGGTGTATAATCCCGAAGGAGAAGTGGTTACCCGCTATAGCAAAATGTTTCCTTTCTATCCTTATGAAGTGGGAGTGACACCGGGCGAGGAGTTCTGTGTTTTTGATGTCCCCGATATCGGTAAATTCGGAGTCTCCATCTGTTATGATATGTGGTTTCCCGAAACCACACGCACCCTCTCGGTTATGGGTGCCGAGGTGATTCTTCACCCAACCCTTACCGGAACCATCGACAGGGATATCGAGTTGTCTATTGTAAGGGCCTCGGCCGCCACCAACCAATGCTACTTTTTTGATATCAATGGCCTTGAATCGGGTGGCAGCGGCCGCTCCATTATTTGCGGACCTGACGGGCGTATTATTTACCAGGCTGATAGCAATGAAGAGCTTATTCCTATTGAGATCAACATGGACAGGGTTAAACGTAGCCGCGAATTGGGTGTACTTCGATTGGGGCAGCCATTGAAAAGTTTCCGCGATCATATTGGCCAGTTTTCCATATACCAAAACGGAGCCAAGCATGCTTATTTGGATTCTCTCGGGCCCCTGATTAAACCATCCAGACTGGATGAATTGAGAAATTTAAAGATGCAGGAAAAACATTTGACGTCTCCGGACAGCGGAACTGATTATAAACGTGATGCTGAGTAGTTGTGAAAGGAAGACTCTGAAAATAATAGCCTTCAGATGTTTGGAGAATTTCAGGTGTGTTTTGCCTTTGAAGGTTTGAATTACAGATCGATTCGTGAAGTTTGCAGTTTTCTGTTAATGTTGTGTCAACCCGGTCACAGGTTTAACAAGAGTAGATTTGCTGATTTGATTTCCATTAACTGAAAACGGAGTCTTATGGCAACCGATAAAAAGAAAAAACTGCCCAGTACCCCGCACTATAACGCTGCACAACTGCGCGTTGACCTCTGGAAGCAGTTAAGGTCGAAGGTAAACTCCCTTGCCCACAACAAAAGGGCATCCAAAGACAAGAATAAGAAAGAAGCTTTTGCCCAGCTTGAAAAACTTTCGATTATCGAGCAATACCATTCTTTTCCGGGAAAACGCCGGATAAAAAAGCTGAAACAGACTCTTGAGAGGGATGAATTTGTAGCCGCCTCTCATACGGTTTCCGACCTTGTCCGCCTACTGATAAGTGACTCCTATCGAAGCGATCCGCGATTGATCGAAGAAGAAATTGAAGATGATTACCAGGACAATGAAGAGAATGAACTGGTAGTGAAAGGACCCAAAAAAAATTATTTTGAAGTTCTTTTTGTCGACAATCTTCCAAAACAAGAAGAAACCGCACTCCGGTCGAAAGTAAGAGAACTCAGGGAAAAGGATGAACACCTGGTCTATGATATCATTGTCCAGCGTTCCTTTCAGGATGCCCTGATTGCCCTGATTCTCAACTACAACATACAAGCCGTTGTGGTTCGATACGCCCCCCCATACAGGTCAAAAAACATCACCGGACTTCTCCGGCCATTTATTGGAAATGTACTGGAACTGGATGACTATTCCGCTGTTTCGGAGGAAGAATTGGGTCCGCTTTTGGGAAAAATTATTAAACAGTTCCGGCCGGAACTGGATGTATATTATGTAACCGATACCGCTCTGAATCAAATTAAAGATTCCACCCTGAACAATTTTCGAAGAATCTTTTACAGAAAAGATGATATCCAGGAGTTGCATCTGGCTATTCTCAGGGGAATACGGGCACGGTATGAAACCCCATTTTACACCGCATTGAAAGAATATAGCCAAAAACCTGTCGGGGTATTTCACGCCATGCCATTTTCCAGGGGAAATTCGGTATTCAAATCCCGCTGGATCAGAGATTTTGGAGAATTTTACGGGCGCAATCTGTTTCTTGCCGAAACTTCATCTACATCCGGAGGCCTCGACTCGCTTCTGCAACCCACCGGCTCGTTGAAAAAAGCACAAGAGATGGCCTCCAAGGCGTACGGCTCCCAACAGACATTCTTTGTGACCAATGGCACGTCAACTGCCAATAAAATTGTTCAACAAGCCCTGGTAGAACCCGACGACCTGGTGCTTATCGACAGGGATTGTCATAAATCACATCATTACGGGCTGGTTCTGGCAGGTGCCCTGCCTGTATATCTGGACTCGTATCCCATTGAAAAATATAGCATGTATGGGGCAGTACCACTTGAGCAGATCAAACATAAATTAATGGTTCTCAAGAAAGCTGGAAGGCTGGACAACGTAAAGATGCTCCTGCTCACCAATTGTACTTTCGACGGATTGGTCTACAATGTGGAAAAAGTAATGGAAGAAGTGTTGGCTATTAAACCGGATATGATTTTTCTATGGGATGAGGCCTGGTTTGCTTTTGCCGGTTTCACCTATACCTACAAACAGCGTACAGGTATGTTCACGGCCAACAGACTTTATAATAAATACCGAACGGAGAGTTACAGAACCAAATATCAAGAACATATACAGTCGCTTGGCAAGGGAGAAATACCATCCATGCCTGATCCCGATCAGGTAAAAATACGAGTCTATTCAACCCAAAGCACTCATAAGACGCTCTCCAGTTTGAGCCAGGGATCCATGATTCATATTTGGGATGAAGAATATAAACGCCTGGTGGAAGATTCTTTCCAGGAGGCCTACATGACACACACCTCCACGTCTCCGAATTACCAAATTCTCGCTTCTCTGGATGCAGGCCGAAGACAAGTCCAATTTGAAGGATATGAGTTGGTGGAAAAAAGTGTGGAACTGGCCATGTCGCTTCGGGCAAAAATTCATGATCATCCACTATTAAACAAATACTTCCATGTGCTTACCGTCCGGGACTTCATACCCGATCAGTACCGCAAATCAGGCCTGGATGAATACTACACGGATCAGGGAGGCTGGAACCGCATGGAGGATGCCTGGGAAAATGATGAATTTGTTCTCGATCCCACAAAAATTACATTGACAGTGGGATTGTCGGGCATTGATGGAGATACATTTAAAAACAAATATCTGATGGATCAATATAACATTCAGATCAACAAGACCTCCCGAAATACCATCCTTTTCATGACCAGTATCGGCACAACACGGGGCAGTATTACCTACCTGATTAACACCCTGCTGCGAATAGCGAAAGAGCTGGAAAAAGAACATCCATCTCTCAACAAACGAGAACAGGAACTGCTGGAGAAGCGGATCAAATCTCTGATGGAAGATGTGCCGCCGCTGCCGGATTTCAGCCGGTTCCATGAATCCTTTCAGGCTGTTCCCGGTGTTCCGGGCGGGGATATCAGAGACGCCTATTTCCTGGCCTATAAAGAAGAAAACTGTGAATACATTCCTCTGGAAGATTGTCTGGCTGTTATCGAGAGCGGCCGCATACTTGTGTCGACTACGTTTGTCATTCCGTATCCCCCGGGTTTTCCCGTATTGGTTCCCGGACAAGTTATCAGTGAGGGTATCATAAGGTTCCTTCTGGCTTTGGATGTGACGGAAATACATGGATATCGTGCAGGCCTGGGCCTTAAGGTATTTACGGAAGATGCGCTCCAGGGAATGAAGGAAATTCCGGTTACGTCAGATAAGAAGGGAAAGAAAAAGGAAGATTCAATCGATATCCATTAATTTTAAATTAAATAACCACTGAACCAATGGCTAAAGAAATAAAACCCGTAAAAACACTAAAGGGATTGTCAGACATTCGGCGATTTTTTCACCGCAATGAGACGCCAATCTATTTTATCAGTGCTACAAATTTCAATCTGTTGGGAGCTGATGAGTGGATCAAAGGTTTTAAATTTATCTGCTATATCGAATGTTTTGATGGATTACATCCCAATGTTTTTTCTCCAAAAGAAGAGATACCACATGAGGAATTTGAAGGTATTGAGGATATCAACAATTATCTGCTGGAACACAAGGAGGTAGTCGATTATATCAAATCCCGAAAAAAAGACGGGCATGCCGGGAAGGCAATGTTTTTGATGTTTGATGATAAAACTGAAAAACTTGCAAAGAAAATCGGGCTGGAGATCTGTTTCCCTTCGGCAAAAATGCGTACCGATATGGACAATAAGGTTAACACCAACCGTATCGCAGAGAAAGCAGGGGTAGCATGTGTTCCCTATGTACTCTCGCATGTAAAAGATTATGGGCATCTACGGGAAGTGTCAAAAAAACTGGGGAATGATCTGGTTATTCAAACACCGTTTGGCGATTCCGGCCATACCACTTTCTTTATATCCAACCAGGAGGAATTCGAAAAGCATGAGCAGGAGATCATTCAGGAGAAGGAAGTAAAGATCATGAAACGAATTAACTGCAGGGGATCTGCCATAGAAGCGTGTGTTACCCGTCACGGCACCATTGTTGCGCCACTGATGACCGAACTGGTCGGGTTCCCCGAGCTGACTCCCTATAAAGGAGGATGGTGTGGAAATGAAATTTACGCCGGTGCTTTCTCCAAATCCATCCGCCAGAAAGCAAGAAAATATACGAGACTGTTTGGTGAACAGCTGCGAAAAGAGGGCTACAAGGGCTATTTTGAACTTGATTTTCTGATCGATCAGGACAATGGAGAAGTTTACCTTGGAGAGTTGAACCCGCGGGTTACCGGGGCAAGTTCTATCACCAACCATGCTGTATTTGCTTTGGCTGACGCTCCTCTTTTTCTGTTTCATCTTTTGGAATGGATGGATGTACCCTATGAGTTGAGTGTCAAGGCTCTTAATGACCGATGGGGACGTCCGGAAAATATTGATGACTGGAGTCAGCTGGTAATCAAGCATACCAGGGACACCGTCGAACTTGTCAAAGAAGCTCCAAGGTCGGGGATTTGGAAAAAGCAGAAAGATGGAAGTATCAAATACGATCGTATGGATACCCACAGGCGTGCTGTAGAATCGCAAAAAGAGGCGTTCTTTTTGCGAATTGCCGAGAAAGACAAATATATCTACGAAGGAGCCGACATGGGCATATTGGTAATGCGGGGACGTTTGATGACCGACGATTTTAAACTGACCCAGCGCGCTAAAAATTGGATCAAGGCCATTCATGAGCAATATATCACTGATGAAATAGATAGCGCCAAAGAAGTTGAAGAGGCGATGCCGGGAATTGGCAGTTTTAAACTCTTGTAGCGCATGAGTTTGATTTATAAATGATGAATTCAATGTTCTGCCGGGTTGAGAACCTTTCCGGTTGAGGGGAGAGGGGTGCCATTTAATAAAAAACCGCGTCTAAACTGACATAACAACTATCTTGCTAATCCATTTATTGAGTTAATGCATATCAACCTTATATGAAATTATCCGTTTTTTTTGCAGCCGCCGGTAAAATTGGATTATTCCTGATGGAATACATCTTTAAAGTTTTTGCCGGCATCATATCGATGATCGTTCTCGGAGTCCAGGGCTCCTTCTTTCATAAATTAGGCACGGGATTCGGCTCACTGTTAAATGTAGTCTATGAGCTTTTCGAGATACCCGGAAAACTTGCCTATCTG